>NZ_FYBH01000356.1 GCF_900185595.1 Calothrix rhizosoleniae SC01 | reverse complement strand
ATAGTCTCCTCTAATGTAGACAAATCATCTATTTTTGGAGAATTTAGATGATTTTCTCCTAATGATAACTCTTGGAATATAGTCTCTTCTAATGCAAACAAATCATTATTAATATTGCTCTCTGCATAGTCACTAATCGCAGCATTTTTATCTTGAGGATTACCAAAAAGATCATCATCATTTGCAGTAATAAACAAGCCTTCCTCTAAGGAATTTGCAATATTCTCTACCTCATTTATATTTCCTTCTTCATTTCCATTTATTGCTTGTGCTAAATTCTCACTATTATCTTCGCCAGAAAAATCCTCTAATTCTGAGGTTGATAATAGATTGAATAAATTATCTTCTTCTATATTTTCTGCAGGTATATCATTATTTTCATCCATGGATGCCAAAGGATTATCCTCGGCATCTTCATTTTGCGAATTAATAAAAAGTGTATTTATGTTTGATGAATTTTCAGATAAGCTCTCTTCTATTGGAGCATTATTCCTATCAGGGAATAAATTTTCAAAATTATTATTTTCTTTTTTAGTTAAAGTCTCCCATGGAGGTGTTACTTCTTGATCTTTTATTTCTAATAATTCATTGATATCATCTAATGCATTAATTTCTTCAATAGATAAATCATCCTGTTCTTCCTGAGGATTATGATGAATATCTAAATTTAAAATATGATCAGACTCTAATTCTTTATTTGCTAAATCTTGATTTACATCACTTAATGAATCATTACCCAATAACTGGACAAGTGTTAAATTATCTGGAGGGATTTCTTTATTTGATTTATCATCTAGGGATTCTGTATTGTCATTCGCAGAATCAAAAAGTAATAAATCATCAAAATCACTATCATTATCTTCTGTATCACTGATGTTAAAATTATCAGTTGGTAAATCAATATTTAATACTTCTTGTTCTTGCCAGCTATCATCTAATTCTGGATTCTCATCTGCAAATAAATGAGCCAGAGTATTTAATTCTGCGCTACCAACCTCTGGACCTTTGACAGCAATATTTTTATCGTTTGAGAATAGTTCTTCCTCATCCTTTTGATCATTATCTTGATCAAAAAGCTCCAATAAATTATGCACCTTATTCTCTGGCTCTACATCTCCCAATTCTGGAGTAGGAGGATCAATTATTTGATTTTCGATATTCCTCGCAGACGTATTTGACTGTGGTATAACTACCTGAGGAGTAATTTCCTCAACCTCTTCGGCAATAGCCAGATTGCTCAATCCCATATCACCTATTAGAGCTTCTAATTGCTCGCTAGGGACTATTTCTGTTTCTTTATCTGCAAGAACTAATTCCAGAGCTTGCTTGATGCTAGTAATTGCGACTTTGGCCAACATCAGATAACTATTGGATGTATTAGCTATAGCAATACCAGCAGTTAAGCATAAAGCCGACCAATTAGCTAAATTTAGTTCTTCTCCCAGTTCAGCCAAATACTGACAGCAATCTTGCAATTGTTGACGATTGTCAGCAGTTTCAGTTTGCTTAAACAATTGCAACATTTGTCTTAATGTCTTTAAGACTTGAGTTTGCAATTGTTGCCGCCCATAACTTTCCGAAGGAGTTTGTGGAGAGTTGATTGGCCGACTAGGAGTATAATCTATTGCATCCTCTGTAGAGGTATCCGTAGTTGCTTCACTCCCTTGTTTTACAAGCATATCAAGATGTTCGTGGAGCGATTGAAAACAAGGTTCAGCTTCTGACATGAGATTATTTGCTACTTCCTCGGTCAGACCAAATGGTCCTTGTAAGTGTTTTACAAGGGCTGCCAGGGTATCAAATACATTGAGAAATAGAGTTTCTAACTTTTGGTCAACCTGAACTGGTTGTTCTTTGAGGATTTTAAAACAATCTTCCAAACGATGAGAAGTACGTTGAATACTACTCAGACCTAGCATTGCAGCCCCTCCTTTAACAGAGTGAGCCGCCCGAAACACTTCATTGAGAGTTTCTGGGTCATTTAGAGTACTCTGAAGATTCAGTAGCCCTTGCTCAATAGTGGTCAAGTGCTCTTTTGCTTCCTCGATAAAGTAACCTAAAATTCGCTGTTGTTGTTCTGGCAGCATAGCAGTTGTAATTTAAAAATTAAAAGTTAAAAATTAGGATTTAATTCATTTGTTAATTGTTATTACTAATAACAAATAACCTCATGACACAATTATCTTGATTCAGATGTTTCTACTCGGAAGCGTTCCACAGAAGAGATGAGATCACGGGATACCCCTACTAAGTGTTGTAAAGCTCCTGATACTCTTTGTGCTTCCTGGGATGTTTCTTGTGCTGTTAGCTCCACTGATTGCATTACCTGGGCTACAGCGCGAGAAGTGTCAGTCTGATTCACTGTATCAGCAGAAATTGAACGGACTAATTTATCAATGTGATCAGCTACATGAATAATGTTATCGAGCGATCGCTTGGCTTCTTCAGCCAATTTAGTACCCTTAATTACCTGCTGTGTTCCTTCTTCCATAGCCGTCATCACAGAGCCGGTTTCACTCTGAATTTGCATAACAATTTGCTCAATTTCTTTGAGGGATTTGGCTGATTTATCTGCCAGTTGCCGAACTTCGTCCGCAACAATCGCAAATCCTCTACCAGCTTCCCCAGCCCTAGCTGCCTCAATACTGGCATTTAATGCTAGTAAGTTAGTCCGAGAAGCAATCTGAGAAATCAAAGCGACAATTTTAGAAATTTCCTGGGAAGATTCAGCCAATCGCTTGACCTTACGAGTACTTTCAGCTACCGTTTCCCTAATCTCTAAAATACCTGCCACAGTATTTTCTACCGCCTCTCCTCCTTTTTGAGCAATTTCACTCGCATCATGAGTAACAGCTTCTGCTTCCCGTGCTGCTTCTGCTACCCGTTGAATAGAGTCAGTCATCACTTGAACAGAATTAAGAGTTGCTGCTAATTCTTCTGCTTGGCGCAAAGCATCACTCGATAATGCTCGAGCAAAGGTTTCAGAATTAGTTGAACCTTTGGTCACTTCCCTAGCAGCAACCTTTACCTGTTGCACAATATCTCGCAAATTTTGAATTGTCAGGTTAAAAGCATCAGCCACAGCTCCCAATACATCAGCTGTCACCTCCGCTTGTACAGTCAAATCACCCCTAGCAGCACCTTCCACATCATCGAGTAAGCGAATTACCTGACGTTGTAAATTTTCCTTGGCTTCTTCTTGCTCTTCAGCCTTGCGGGTAGCTTCATTGGTGGTGGTAAAAATCACGCGAGCCATTTCATTAAAGCCAGTAGCTAATTGCCCAAATTCGTCTTCTGAATAAACTGTGGCTTTAACATTTAAATTTCCTTGACGTACAGCATCAAACTGGGATTGTAAATCCCTAGTAGTTCGCCGCAGTTGTCTAATACTCAGACTACTAGCAATTCCAGTAGTCACAGTACCAGTAATACCTGCTGCTAACGCCATTGCCCAACCCGTATTTCTCACTGATTCTCGTTGATTCTCTGGAGAAAAAGAAGTAGCGGCAAAACTGACAGATGCAACCACAATTGCCGATACAATACCCACAGCGCCACCAATCAACCAAGGCTTAGTCTTGAGAGATGCATTCTCTAAAGGTGCAAAAAAGCCTTGTTCAACGTTCACCTCAGGTTCAATTTTCTTTAACCCAGGATCTGTAAATACTGGTACTCCTTCTTGGGAGCCAGTAATACTAAATAACTCATCATCGCGATCGCTATTGCTATCTTGGGAGGTAGTAGAAGTATCGAGAATATTATGGTTCCCGGTGGGATTTTCCAGAGAACCAGAAGTTGAAAATGCCTGATTTCCAGCAGTTTCAGGAATATTAAAACCAGGAATATCTCCTAAATCGTCAAATTCGTCAAAATCATCTAAAAACTCTATATTTCCACTTTGAGGCAAGCTAGAACTGGGAATACTACTGACATCTTCACTTTCATTAGGGTCTTCGGAACCGAATGCAGACTCAAATGCCTCAAAATCAAAACTGTCATCCCCACTATCTAAGTTATTTTCTTGGCTGAGTTTCTGGGAATGAGATTGCTGATTTTCTGATTCTAATTGAGAAAAATTATTATGATAATTTTCAATATTATTTATTGGGGATCCTACACCCATCAGTAGGGTTTCACCAGCAAGATTATTATTTCCATGATCCCCAAGGATTTTTGTCCCAGGGCTTTGGAGTTGGTCTGACTCAGAAGAAAATTCATCTTCTGAGTCAGAAAAAGGTTGGGAATTATTATTATTTGTGAATGGAGAATTTTGATCTTCTGGAGCTTCTACATTATTAGCTGGATTATCTTGTTGCCAAGGATGAGATCCATTTAACTCTGATGATTTGTCCTTTGGGAATTGGTTTTGTAAGGCAAAAGGATTATCATCCGACATCTGGGAGCTGTTAGAAGTAGTCATCAAGCCATTACTATCAACAGCCAATTCAAATGGACTACCAACAGGTAAATCATCAGAAATTACTCCTAATTCCTGACTAAAATTGTCATTATTGAGATTTAATGTATTACTTGTTATATTTTCCTTGCTAACTAAATCTTTGATATTATCAATAGATATTGCTTCCTCATCTATAGGAGAGAAGTCCATTGATTCGTCTTGATCTGTGTAGGAATCTGAATTTGCTGCTAATTGCTGCTGATATTGATTAATATTATCTAAACTATTTTGGGCAAGACCAATTAATTCTTGTTCTTCAGTTAGTTCTATAACACTTTCATACTCTGATTGTGCTACATCAAACTGTTGTAAAACATAGTATATATGACCCCTGAGCAAATGAATATTAGCATCTTCTGGGGCAATATCTACTAATTTATCGATCAGATTAGCTGCCTCTTCATAATTTGCTTGTACATAGGCTTTATATGCCTGTTGATACATTTCTTGGTAATTATCTATACTCAATGCCATTTCCTATCTCCCTGTTTTATCCTGCCCACCTAGCACTCCGCAAAATAGCCATCGGATCGAGTAACCGCAGACACTGATTATTCTGAGCATCTAATAGCCATTCACCACGTAAAAAGGGAGCCATAGTATCTGGCACATTATTGGCTACCACTAGATGCTGTACATCAAGCCATTCCATACCACCAATTGCATCTACAGCTAAGCCAACTATTGTGTCTTGCTCTTCTACAGCAATTACTGGTATTTCTGCCCGATCAGTATTTAAAGGAGTCATCTCCCCGAGAAATTGACCTAAGTCAGCCACCCAAATTACTCGACCTCGTAAATTTAGAGTACCCAAAAGTAAAGGACAAGCATTAGGAATAGGTGTAATTCTTTCTGGACTCAGCTCTATAACTTCCCTGATACCCATGGCTGGCAGTGCAAACTCCTGATGCGAAGGAATGTAGAACCTTAGATGCAACTCACCTTCAGGACTTTCTACTTGTACCTCGGGACGGAATTGGTCTTGACCACTGCCCCCTAAAAATTCTAGTTTACTGACCATGTTATTTGTGTCCTTATCCTCGCAGCAGCTGTTTGACTGTTCCAACCAATTCAGTAGGTTGAAATGGCTTGGCAATGTAAGCATCTGCACCTTGCTTCATACCCCAATAGCGGTCAAATTCTTCACCTTTAGAAGAACACATCACCACTGGTACGTCCTGGGTTTTCGGATCTGACTTTAGACGACGGCAAACTTCATAGCCATTCATTCGGGGCATGACAATATCCAAAACCACCAAATCAGGATTAGTGGTTTGAATTGTATCTAAGGCTTCTTGTCCATCACAGGCATGGGTCACTATTAAACCACTTGCTTTCAAGAGGTCGGTAATCATCTCCCTTTGCGTGAGGCTATCTTCCACAATCAGAACTGTACTCATATAATGCCTACCTACCTCCTGATGTAGATGTTCCGATTAAGAACATTTTTTGGTTTGACTGCACCAATATTATGTATAAAATACAACTAATCATCTACTTGTTTACTGAATATGGGTGGTTCTCTGGAATTTAAGGCTAATTCTGTGATACTATTTTTACCCCATTTATTATGGAATCAACAAGTATTGTTTATTTTTGAAGTCATATCACTTTCGAGATATTGTTCAACAAGCATCACTAAGTCATTGTTCCCAAAAGGCACAGTTAAATAATCTGTTGCTCCAATAATTTTTGCTTTTATGCATTCCACAAGCTTTTCTTGTTCTGTAACTAGAATAATTGGCACCTCCATAAATACAGTAGAATTTCGTAGCATTGAGCAAATTTCATAACCATCTAATTCTGGCATAGCGATTTGGCAAAAGATAAAATCTGGTTGTAATTTAAACAAAAAGCCGATGGATTCTAAGGGGTTAGTCAAGATAATCACCTCATAGCCATGGGCTTTCAAGGTTGATTCTATGACCTGGGAGGTGTAGTCTTCGTTACCAATATATGCTATAAGTTTTGTAGATTTATGCTCTAGTTTTCTAGTTAACTGATGCTTAACTTGGTTAAGGTTAGCTAAAAAAGCTATTTTTACCCACCCTTTTTCTACGTAGGGATGTATTGCCTTCGCGAACGTGAAAATGTCGCAGTTAAGATAACGAGCTAATTGACGTATGGATGTTTTGCTATCTGCCCAATGTTCCAGCTTTGTCATTGTTGCTGGAGGTAGAGCAGAATGTAACTGAGCCATATCAACTAACACAGGACATTGGTCTGGAGATTGAATATATGGATATAGCTGTTTCCAGTCCTGGACTTGCTTGATTACCCGACTTAAAATAGGCGTAATTTTTAAGGCATTTAAATGGGGAAATAGTAATGAAGTTGAGTCGAAAATGAATCGACCTTGATGCAAACTGAGTAAGTCAAAGAGAATTTCATGCACTAGGCCGTAGATAATACTATTAGCCTGAATATGATTAATCCTATTTTCTGTTAATAATTGCCATAAATACTGATATTCAGGAATATTCCATGTTATGTAGGCATTTATTGGTTTTTGTTCTAATTTAATGTTCCCATCGTAAAGATGCAAATAATCCCTCAACCGGGATAAGCTAGTGTCTCCATAAGTGGCATAAACAACTTGACCATTGGAGACAAAAATAAGGTACGTTTGCTGTTTGCAGTGATTAGAGTTACAGGTGTCCACACAAAGTAGACCAGTTCGTTGTCCCGCCTCAATCATTTGCAATATGCTGTAAATATCTATTTCCCTTAAATTTCCCTGCATTGAATCCCGAGGCACTCCTTGCTATATTCTCGACTGTGTTGGTTGATTTTGCACCTTTGCTTTTCCATTTTTCTACCAGGTGATGAATATATCCAGAAAATCTTAATAACTCATCACTCTGACCACAATTTACACACAAATCCACAAATATTGCATCCTTAGAATATTGATTTTCATTCTTATGAAAAATTACTTATCTGCGATGGCAATATTTATACAATTAATTGAAAATTAAGCTGAGAATTCGAGCATAATAATAAAGTTATATGCAAATATTTAACTTTTGCTAGATACTCATGAAAGCTGAGTAGTAACACGGTAGTCATTTTGTCTATCTTAATTACACAATTTATAAGTACAACAATCTTTTTATACAAGTATCTCATTGTGATATTTAAGCCATAGATGTATTTTTGGCATATTTTAACTACTTACAGTATGAGTTAGTTCATTTAGTAAGGTTTACAACATAATTACTTAACGTATTGTTAAAGACATAGCTAGTTATTATACAAAAGGGTGGGAGTGTGCTGTATTTAGCGGAAGTACAAAAGCCAAAGATTGGCGGACTACTCAGTGGAGTGGGAAAAACAGAGCTTAAATTAATGGCTTGTCAGCGAACCGACTTAAGTTGGAATCCCATTGATGAGGTGATTAGTACAGATGAGGCTGGCAAATTAAATGATGGGGCACTAGTGCTGGTAGAAGTGAATGCCAATCGTCAGGTACAGCGCCTCCAAGAAGCTGGTCGTCCTCTAGTAAGCATCTTACAGAATTTGTCCCGTCAGTTAGAAAAGTTGAAGCTCAAAGAAGAGGAAATCAACCAGTGGAAAGAGTCATTAACATTTCAGGCGGAGGAATTCAACAACCGTGAGCTGGAGATGGAAACACGCTGGGAACAGCTACAACAAATGGAGGATGAGTTTAAACGTTTAGAAACTGAGAAGCAGGAGTTTGAAACCACTCGTCAAGAAATAGAGCAATTACAAGCAGAAATTGAACGCAATCGGGAAGAATTAGAGGGTGCTTGGAATCATTTACGAGGCGAACAAGCTCGCTTGGAAGAATCACAAGCAGATTTACAGACGGGAAAAGTTTTAGATGAAGAACAAAGTCGCCAGTTAAAGGAATTATTACATCACCTTGCTAATGGTGTTGCTTCTCTGGAACCAGTTAGGGAAAATCTGAATTTGGCATTGTCAATGGTGGAAAGCCAGCAAGAAATTCTCAACCCCCACTGGCAGAGATTTCAGTCACAAAAAACCCTAGTGGAACAACAGGAAGCTGAAGTTGAAGGCTTGGTACAATATTCAACCCAACAACAACAAGAATGGCAAGAAGCTCAAAATAATTTGCTACAGCAGCAGATTGATCTCAAAGCTAATACAGCAGTTATGGAAAGTAAGCAAGCATATATTCAAGGCTTGCGCGAGCATTTACAACGCCAGGAAGATTTGTATCAATATATTCAATCCTTAGCTGTGATGGCAGGTGATATTGTCCTGAAGGATAAAGTGGATATCAATGCTTTAGAGAATATGTCTGTACAAGAGCTACAACAAAAGATCCAAGATTCCCAGGAAAAATTGAAAATAGATTCAAGTTTTGTTAATGATCAAGAACAAGAATTAACATACAAGTTAAAGGAGATTGCCGAACTCAGAACCAAGATCAGTCAGGCTTCAGGAGAAGAGAAAGGTCAATTAGAAGCTGTTTTAGCAGATGAGAAAGATGCTTATCAATTTCTAAATGAGTCTTTGGTGGGACAACGTCGCAGCCTATTAGATTTGGAAAGTTATTTGAGACAATATCAGGCTGTATTGTGGCAAAGACAAGGTACTTCTCTGATGAATCTTCCAGAGGAGCAGAAAATTGATCTCAAACCAGCGTTAAAACAAATTGAGATTTATAAACAGCAAAAGTTGGCTGAACTACAAAGTCTAGAAAGGGAACTTGAGGATATAGGCAATGGAATTGAGTTAGCAGAAAACATGATTCATAATCGTGTTCAAGAACAGGAAACAAAATCTCAAGAAATAAAATCCTGGGAACAAGATTTACTAGAACGGCGTAAGATTGCTGATGAATCATTAGGGAAACTGAATCTTTACCAAGAGGCTTTACAGCCGATTCAAGATGCTTTGGATGGTTTACGCCATAAATTACAGGAGTTGTCTGCATCTGTGGTAACAGCTGAGGAGGCTGGTGAAGGACAACAACAAACTATTAATGAAATCAACCAACAGTTGAATACTGTAATTGCTCAACCGGAGTTGGCAGTTTCTTAAGTTACAAAGTAAATCCAATCCCCTTGTGTATAAGCGATCGCATTTCCCGGAAAAGGATCGGTTTGGGTTTTGTTTGGTGCTGTAATTAATGCTATAAGTTTTTCGATGTGCTCAAAATTAGGGGCACAGGGCAGCATTTTTTGTAGCACTTGACGCATTACACGACGTTGCAGAGCAATTGGTATGGTTTGTAATTGACGACGATGGATTTTCTCCGGAATTTGGGATGGAGATTCTACTACTACTTTTCTGTATAATTGCTCACTGATTTGTTGTAAATATTCAACTTCCGCCTGCAATAGTTCTGCTGTTTGGGCTAGGACTGATTCGACTTGGGGATTAAAATTATCTTGTAAATAGGGTAATAGTTGTTGGCGAATGCGATTACGGGAGTATTTCACATCCTGATTGGTAATGTCTAACCAAATTGGCAATTGTAAGTCTTGACAAAATTGACCTGTTGTTGAGCGAGTAGTTTCTAACAGGGGACGCACTAACCAAATATGATCAGCGAGGGGACGTTGCCATGTTAAGGCTTGCATACCATCTGCACCGGTGCCACGAATTAGATTATAGAGCAGGGTTTCAGCCCGATCGCTGGCTGTATGTCCTGTAACTATGCAATTATATTTATGTTCCTGAGCGATCGCAGTTAATGCTTGATAGCGCCAATGGCGGGCAGCAGCTTCGGTTTTGACTGGTTGTTCGGCTATAGTTAAATAAAAAGATACATTCCAGGATTGAGCTAAATTTTCTACGTGTTTAGCATTAGCCTGGGAATCGGCACGCCAGCGATGATCGCAATGGGCAATACCTAAATCCCAATCCCATTTTGCCTGTAAGTCTAATAGTAGTTTGCTCAAACATAGGGAATCTTGTCCGCCAGAAACTGCAATTAACAGTCGGTGATTTTTCTCAAATAAATGGCGGGTACGAATAGTTTGATGAATCTTGGCGTGTAAGGGAGTCCATTGCATTAATCAAGTACAAGCTTTTGGTTTTAGATTGATCCTGACTTGAAAATGGGGAGTGGGGAATCGGGAGTGGGGAGTCGGGAGTCGGAAAAAGGTATTTTCATCCTTGGTTGTGTACAAACGTACATGGGGGACTGACTTGAAAATAAGGGTTAGGTGTTAGGGGTTGGGGGATAGGGAAGCCTTGATGGGGAAAAATTTTTTCATCGGGACTACCTCCTATTTTTTTTCGTGGTCAGGATAGAAGTGAACATCATCAGAAAACCACCTAGTAAAATAGCGATCGCTAATCCTACAGTTACTAAATCTATTACTTGAGTATTATCCATGATTAAAAATCTTTCTATGAGTTATAGCATTTTGGATTTTAGATATATTTATAGCACTACGCTATATCCAGGAAGGGAAATTCATAAGTGTTTTGGGATTTACTAGTTACCTCTTCCTTCTGACTTCTCGCGTAGCGAGTTAAAAATCTACGCCACGCTTCAGTTCTACACCATGATTGGCATAATGTTTGTGACAGTAAACTTCAGAGTGAATGCTGGCTAAATCAAAGTATGCAGGCTGATTTTGACAGCGACCAGTAATAATAATCTCTGTATGGGGTGGTTTACGTAGTAAAGCTTGAACAATTGGTTCGACTGGGAGTAATTCTAAGTCAACAGTGGGGTTTAGTTCATCCAGAATAATGGTTTTATACAATCCCGACGCGATCGCAGTTTTGGCAATTTCCCAACCTCGTTCAGCTTCTACATAATCCAATTCTTGCCGGGATTTGCGCCAGACAATGGCATCTCTACCACAGCGTTGATGATCTACTACCTCTGGATATGATTGTTGTAAAGCAGCGATCGCAGCATCTTCCGTATAACCACTACCTCCTTTCAACCATTGCATAATTAATACACGAGTAGAACCAGGATGGTTAATACCTCTACCAATTGCCTGTAAAGCTTTTCCTAAAGCGCTCGTAGATTTGCCCTTGCCTGCCCCAGTATAAATTTCTACTCCTTTAATGCCCTGAACAGTGGCATTAGGATGGTGTTTAGGTTGCATTTCCGAGTGTAAGTCAGCAATATCGAGTAATTGTTGGGGTGCGGCGCGTCCAGTGGTAATTATTTCTAAATCATAGGGTTTAGACTTGAGGGTGTTTACCACCTCATCTACATCTAGTAATCCCAAATCCAAAACAGGGTTAATTTCATCTAAGACTACAACCGAGTATAAATCAGAAGCGATCGCTCCTTTGGCTACATCCCAACCTCGTGCAGCTTCAGTTCTATCAAAGGTCGTAATTTCATCTGCACCAAAAAATTCTGCTCTACCGGTGCGAACCTGATCGATTAAATGAGGAAAACCCCTCTGTAAAGCCGTAATTGCTCCATCTTCATCGTAATCCCTTTCTGGCCCCTTCAAAAACCGTAGCAACAAAACACGATTGGCATTGCTAGGTGTATTGATTCCTAAGCCGATTGAGCGTAATACCACTCCTAAGGCAGCTTGAGACTTACCTTTACCCAAACCATCATAAACGTGGATTTGTCCTGTAGCACGTTGTTGAACCACTTGTGCTGTACGAATACCAATGCCATTCCTAGTCATCTCACCAAAAGCCCTAATGTGGCAGTCCTTTTTTAGTCCAGTATTGTCTTATCAACCAAGCAGTCTTATCTCTAATACTATTTAGTTGAGGCAAAGCTTTGTTTGCATCTTCAGACTGCTCATTTTAGCATCCCGATAGGGAATCAGGGAGGGAAGGAAGGAAAGAGGGGAGGAGGGAAAGAGGGAAGGAGAGAAAGAATAATTTTTGCAATATATTACCTAAGTAAATTGTCAATTAAATCAAACTGCTGTATAAAAATACAAAAAAATGGTAAAACACTCGAAGCAATGAGATAAAACATCTCAGTGTTCGAGCCATAGCCATACTTATTCACTTTATATCTTCGGTATCATTTGTGAAATATGCTAGATTTTATTTCCTTCGATTTTTCTCCCATTTTACCTGTAGGTATTGTTTTATTTGATTTATTATTCCTAATCATCGCAATTCCTATAGAGGCCTATGTTTTAAATGCACGTTTAAAGTTCGATCAAAAAAGTAGTGCTTTCTACGCTATCTCTATAAATATTTTTGCTAATGTCCTTGGCTGGCTAGTATTTTTCTTCACTGAGTCTTCATTTCCTTACCGGAATAAGTCGGAAGTACTAAATTTTGTTTTTTTTAATCGGTTTCAATCAGAAAGAATATATTCATTCCTAGTTGTAATTGCTTTCTTCATTTTTTTTGCTACTTTCTTATTCAAAGTTATTACCTTACAACTGTTATTGTTGATCTGGGATAAATCAGATCGGAAAAAGCCAGAGCAAGAAGTTTCTCTTGCTCAAAGACGTTCTTCTCGAAGATACAAATTTAATCAAGTACAAAGAACAAATGTAGTTACCAGTGTATTAATAGCTAATTCTCTAAGCTATAGCGCAATTACAATTATTTTAGCTATTTGCTTTTCTTGGTAGTAGCAACAAGATAAATTCAGGGTAATTTACAAATTAGAGGATTAATTAAATGGAAATAATTAAAGATTTCTTAATTGGTACTTTCAAATTTATCCAAGATATCCTCCGTGGTACTCAAAAGTTATTATTACCATCCAAAGCTTACTCTTGGCAAACACTAATTTATTTGAGTGTTTTTTCTTGGATAATGTCATCTTGGGCAACAACTTTTTTTGTCAAAGAGATTATTGCTTACTGTGGTTGGGGATTTTTAATTTTAGGTACTGCTTGGTATACAACTGATAATCCTGTGGTGGTTCCTGGAACCTCTATGCCTGTGGGAGCATTGATTACAGGAGGACTAGTTAGCTTATTTGCTTTTCGCGATGGGCAAAATCTCTTAAATCCCATTGCATTTGTACTATGGCCAACAATGTCTGCATTAATTACTGCTATTCCTGAGTTTTTTCAAGGCACTGGTACTAATGTTAATGCACAAATTCCTAAGCCAGAAGCTCGTCAGAAAATCATAGTTATAATTGCTAGCTCAATGTTGATTAGTTGCTGGTTACAAGTATATTTTGTGCTGGATAATTGGGTAAAACAATACCCGAGTTTATTAACTGATAATCTGAATAATAGTGTCTTAGTGAAAAATTTTTCACCTCCTGAAGACTCACAAATCAAGAAGATTCCTAAAAATGGAGTAGTTATCTTAAATAAATTAGTACCTACAATCATTACCCAAATTGATGATCAACCTTGGTCAAAGGTTGAACGAATACTTGAAAATGCTAGAGCCAAAGACTCAGAGATTAGTAAGTTGGGTAGAAGAATCATTGAAGCAGAGCTAGGGGCTTATAAAGAAAGGGATTTATGGCGGGTGGAGGCACGGGTAAATAGCATCAATACCAAAAGTCCAAATGTTTATAAACTTAATTTACTGAGTATCTGGAGTGGTCCCAGTTCCACAAAAGAAGGGTATTATCTACAACGTTCTTGCCAAATTGAACCAATGGCATCATCTAGTAATACTAGTGGTAGAGAAGAGGGAGCAAGAGCAGAAATTGAATGCGAAGCCAAGACTTCCTTTTTCGCCGAGTCGCCACCACCTCAAGGATGAAAATAATATAGATAGCAGTGTCAATTATTACCGGGTGAATCAATAACTATGAATTTGAACAGAATTTCTGTGATCGCAACTAATGTGTTTCGAGAAATGGTACGCGATCGCATTCTCTATATTCTCGGATTTTACATTTTTATACTTGCTACTGCTTTTTTATTACTGCCCGAAGTCTCTGGGTCTGCGGATGATAAGATGTTTTTAGATTTGGGCTTGGCAGCAATGGCTGTTCTAGGTTTAGTGGTGGCGGTATTTATTGGTACGGGTTTAGTTAATAAGGAAATTGAAAAACGAACCCTGCTAGTATTCATTGCTAAACCCGTGAGCCGTAGTGAATTTTTAATTGGTAAGTATTTGGGGTTAGTTGGGATATTAACTTCCCTAGTTGCTGTGATGACGGTTGTTTACTTGATTTTTCTGCAAGTTGGTAATATTAACTATCAGGCTGCCAGCATTTTCATCTCTGCAATTTTTTTGATTTTACAGTTATGTTTAATCTCTGCCGTTGCCATTACTTTTGGTATGATATCTAATTCTCTATTAGCAACACCTTTAACAATTGCAGTTTATTTTATTGGTAATCTTACCCAAGATATCCTCAAGTTTGGTCGTTTAAGCAACAATCCTGATTTTGAACGTTTGGCTCAAGGATTGTATTTGGTTTTGCCAGATTTATCTAGATTGGATCTGAAGAATGATGCTGTTTATGGATTACAAGCATTACCTGATTTCACCACATTACTTGGTAATGGCTTATATGGCATATTTTATAGCTTCATGTTAATTGCGATCGCTGTTCTGATATTCTCTCAGCGCGAGTTCTAATTTTAACCTGAGTTCAGGCTCAGGAAAGGGGCAGGTATTAAAGTAGCGTTGTTAAATCAAGTACTTGCCCTCTGCCCCCTTGCAGTCTTAACCATAAGTCTTCGTGTCTAATATTGATTTCCAGTACTTTGTTTTTTAAGCAGGGATTTCCAGTCTTTCATTGCTTCTTCTGACCACAGCCAATTTTTTGCTAGTTCCTGCAACTGGAAATTTACCGGATCTTCTTTTAATACCATTTGCCTCAGCTTGATAGCTTCATCCAAATATTGTTCTTGTTTTGTACTATGTTGTTGAGGTGCGGCTTTATACAATCCAATAACTAAACCTGCGTAGGCTGTGAGAGGATTTTGATTTATTTCTTCTTCCAGCAGAACTGTTTTGGGAGCATTAGAAGCATTCTTCTGTTTGACAGCAATATCTATTGCCTTAAACCAAGAATTGTTGGCTCGATTCAAATTTCCTTCTGCATAATAAGCAAATCCCAATACTGTAGAATAAAGTGAAGAATTAGGCTCGGCGTTGGCTGCCATTTCCCAATGACGACGAGCATCATCTACTTTGTATGTTTTATCTTTAGTTTGAAGGAATTGCCAAATTAAGCGTCCCCAAAGAAAATTAACAGATGGATGATCTTTGTGTTCTGAACTAACTAGTTTTAGAGCAGTTTGAGCATTATTTAGGGCATTACGGTTTAAAAGTTCTTCTACTGCTCTTAATCCGGAACGCAAATCACCTTGACTCAGTTTTTCACTGCCATAGGCTGTAACAATGCTAGTAGCAGATGTTTTTAAATCAATAGAGATTTCTGGAACTGATGCAGTTTGATTGGGTATGGGTGGGATATCTGGTAAATCTGATTGTTGATTTTGCCACCACCAGCCCAAACCAATCACAGTAGCGATCGCTCCTACACCAACTACCCCCAGAATATTTCTCTGACTACGTTTGAGACGAGGGATTGACCAAATCGATTTTGATTTTATTTGGCGATTACCGTGAGATGGTTCTTTGGCAACATCGCCCTTGAGACGGCTCCCTGTGGAACCATCCCCATTACCACCAATGGTAGTTGGTTGACTAGATTGATTCTGACTAATAGCTCCAGATATGCCAGTTGCAGACCCTAACTCTTGGGAATTTGATGATGGGGGAAAATTATTTTCCTCTTCTCCCCACATATAACTGTCCTGGGGATGGGTGTCTGTAGGTGATTGCTGCAATTCCCCTGTTATAGTAGATTCCCCACTAGCCCCTTTTTGCAAATCTAATTGGCGAAACAGATCGGAAACCATTGCGGAATCATCTGCATAACTAGGATCTTCATAATCTATATCACTAGCTAGATCCAAATCATGTGAGTCATCTTCACCCCACCATACCAATTCAGAAGCATTTGAAGTGAAATCCATATCATCTATGGCTTCCAAAGGAAAATCTAGTTGGGAATCACTGTTTGTTTGGGAGTAAATACTACTTGTTAATTGAGGATCGTATTCATCAAATAATTCATCTGTCTCAGGTAAATCCATACCTGGGCAAAGAAAACCATTAGACTCTGAATGTAAATAGAGAATTGGCAAAGCCCAGTACATTTGGTGAGAACCATAGGCAGAAATCAAACCCTGACGCATTCGATTCACGCACAAATCTACCGAATATCCTTGACTTAAATTACGGTAAAACAATTGTGTTAATGTCAAGGCAACATCATCGGGAATTCTTTCCGACATTGCCAAAACACATCTAATGCCTCGTTTTACCAGAGTTTCCGTCAGATTGCGCTCCCCTGCTTCTGCATTATCTCGATTTGTGGCTGCATAGGTGCCCAAGCAGGAGTTAAACACAGCCATTTGGATATTATTATTAACCAGTAAACCGGCCAAATCATCACCACTGAGAGTTTCCGTTAAGCCGGTTCTATGGCTCACCAAATATATTTCACCTCCATTAACTCCTAAGTTACTATGACCGGAGTAATGCAGGACATGGAATCTTCCTTGCTCTAAAGCCTGGGTTAATTCTTCTCTACCTGGTTGCTCTAAAATAGTGAGTTGA
Source organism: Calothrix rhizosoleniae SC01 (assembly GCF_900185595.1). GTDB lineage: Bacteria > Cyanobacteriota > Cyanobacteriia > Cyanobacteriales > Nostocaceae > Calothrix_A > Calothrix_A rhizosoleniae. Next base: position 4,631 of record NZ_FYBH01000356.1, on the reverse strand, counting down.
ATCCCACCATGAAAATTACTACTTTCTGAACCAGTAATTGGTTGACGACTTAATTCCGCTTGCAGTTGGTTCGCTTCTTGTATGAGTAAATCCAGACGTACTTGATCTGCCGGAGAAGCAACCACCATTAACACATTTATACCCCCTGTCTCCGAGGGATTAGGCAGACTACTTGATAGTAGATGGGATGCGGATTGAATCCCGGTTTGGTAACGAGAAAAAGCTATGTATAATCCAGTTGCAATGGGGCGATCGCCAGCGTGCATAACTTCCCAAGGCAAACGAGCCAATTGGGTATCTTTTAATCCTAAACGCAAACGCAAGACCTGCTTTTGGTTTTGAGCGATGCCTTGTGCTGTAATTAAACTATCTCTGAGAGTGCCTTGAAATAATGCATTGTAAAGTTCCTGACCTAGAGCAACCAAATTGACGGAATTTCTGGCGTTTGTCTCTTCTAAATCGTCGTTCAGTAAATTGGTATCTCCCTGCAAAATTGACTCCAATGGGTCATTCATCAGGTGTCCAGCAACAGTCAACCATTCAGATACCGGCCAAGTCACCAATTCTTCAGCCAATGGTACTCCAGGGGCAACTTTTTCCGTGCGTACCAAGTAGTAATTTTGTCCTTCTTGTCCTACTGGGGTAACGGAAATATGAAATTCCTGGTGACGTTTCTGGGTCACAGCTTCTCCTATTTGGCTCTTCAATCTGGTTGGCAACGCAATTCATAATTTTAGTTGATGTTTCGCTGCTCCTGATACTTTAGATGCATCCCGGCACTGAATGTTTCTTCAGTCTAGTTGTTTTACTAATTTTAGCTTTTTCAACTTTATCCGGATGATACTATTTTCACCCCGAACACCGTTATTGGTAGATGCAACTTGATCTTCAAATCCCCAGTGGAATTATATCCTCTGGGGTTTTTTATGGTTGGCAAAAAACAATCTTAAACTATTCCGAAAATTCTATCCGGAGCATGTCCTTTTACCTCAGAACACCTATTACTAGATGCACCCTAATCATCCATTCCCCTTACAGGTTCAAACCTACTAGGGTTTTTTTTTATGACATGAAACCTAGATAATATTAAGTAAATTTCTTCACAGAATAGTGGTTATATAAACACATTATTTTGTTTGGGTATTTGGTCATATTTTGTCAACTAATTGGTTAATTAACAGCAGAGTTAATTAAATAATGCTACCCTATCGTATTTCTAACATACTAAATTCCTCTGACAACGAGTGATACATATTTTACAATCTATTACTAGACGTATCTCAGATGATAACTCACTCCCCCTATTGGTGTTATTGAGGGATTCTTTGTATATTGTAATCATGTTTTCGACTCTAATTTTTGTTGTTTATCCGGAACATATTGATTCTCGAAGAACAATGTACTGGTAGATGCACCCTGATAACTCGCTCCCCCCGTTAGTTGATGCTGGCTGGGGGATTTTTTTATGGTTAGGGAAAATTTTTTATCCTATTTTGAGCAAAACATCCGGATAGTACGTATAAATATAGAACAATGTACTGGTAGATGCACCCTGATAACTCACTCCCCCTGTTAGTTGATGCTGGCTGGGGGATTTTTTTGTTCGTGCATCATGCGATTGGAAGCACGTAAGAATAATATATCCGGATATGCCAAATAAGTCTAGAACAACTTATTTGGTAGATGCACCCTGATAACTCACTCCCCTTGTTAGTTGATGCTGGCTGGGGGATTTTTTTGTTCGTGCATCATGCAATTTGCGGTAGGTAAGAATAATATATCCGGATATTACCAATAAGTCTAGAACAACTTATTTGGTAGATGCACCCTGATAACTCACTCCCCCTGTTAGTTGATGCTGGCTGGGGGATTTTTTTTGATATACACTCACCAAAAATACCGATCTCAACTTTATATTAAGGCTGTGATATCCCTCCGTTTTTTCATAACAATTGCTACTCATTCATGCCTGTTGTGGTATCCGCACGTTACAGGAATTCATCTGAGTTATGGTAAAATTCTATAAATTTTGTGTTTAAAATTTGTTATTCAGTCAATTAAATTTCTAAGAGTAGCAGAGGGATATGCAATTAGCAGTAATTAAGTTTTCTTCAGAAGACTGCGGCATTTGCCATAAAATGTCTTTTTATGACCAAAAGGTTATAGAAGAACTGGATTTGCAGTTTATAGATGTGAAGATGCAAGATACTGCGACCTATCGTAAGTACCGAAAAGTATTATTAAGCCAGTATCCTGATAAGTCCGAAATGGGATGGCCTACTTACATTATCTGTGATTCTCCAGAAGGAGAATTTAAAATTGTAGGTGAGGTAAAAGGAGGACATCCCAAAGGAGAATTTAGAAGCCGTATACAAAAAGTCTTAGATGCGGTAGGTATTAGTCAGAGTCCATAATCTCAAAAGATTCGACTTCGAGTACGGGACCGATCATTGCCATAGTCATCACATCTTCTCTAATCTGTCCCGTTACTCTAGCTTTTAGTTCAGGATGTAATAAAGCTGCGTCTGCTCCTTTGAAAATTTCATAGGTGACTCCTTCTTCTGAAACAAGTGCCCATGCGCCCATACCAATGTCACGGCGTTGAATTGTGCCTAATATTGTGATGCTCATCTAAATTAAATATTTATAAATTTAGTAGTTATTTACAATTTTTGACCGAAAAAGAAAAGGATACAAGCCCCTACATTCATGTATGGGGTTTCTCCCCTGCCTCTTCCTGACATCTTCCCCGGTTGGAAACACGGGGGATTCTAAACGGATGTTGCGGGAGCCGGATAAAATCCGAGCTACGCAACGTTTACGATATGATTTATTTAATCGTGTAAACAAGTCAGAATATCCTCCTCTGGAACCAGGGGAGTGTCAATTATTCAGATTATTCATTAGTACACCCTAGTGCCTTTTTTTGCATAGTTTTGAAAATATTGTAAAAACCATTGGCGCGGGAAGGTGTAAGGCTAACATTTAAGCCAGTTTCTTGAATAAAATCTGGAGCTAATTGGGCAATTTCTGTGGGTGATAATCCCTGTAATCCTTCGATTAAAAGTCCTACCAGACCTTTGGTTAACTGAGAATCGGAATCTCCTTGATATATGACTTTACCTGAATCTAGGGAAGCGGTGATATAAACTTGAGAAACACATCCAGGAACCTTATTTTCAGGTATCTTATAAGCTTCTGGAAACTCCTGTAGACGTTGACCATACCAAATTAGTTGTTCATAGCGTCGCTTGGGGTCTGTAGCCCGTTGGAAACGTTGGACAATTTTGGCAAGAGCTGGTGGTAAAGAATCTATGGTCGAGGACATAACAAGGCATATAATTGAGGCTATTATCTTGAGTGTAAATTATCTGGGAATGAATTGTTGCTTGCCAAGAAATGTAACCATTTGATAGGGGATTCTTTAGGATGTGAACTGGGAACCAATCAGCATAGTTCCAATCCCACCATCAGTAAATACTTCCAATAATAAAGCATGGGGAATGCGACCATCAATGATGTGTGTTGCTTTCACCCCTTGGGCTAGCGATCGCACACAACAATTGACTTTAGGAATCATACCACCAGCTACCGTACCATCAGCAATCAATTTTCTCGCCTCTTGAATATCAACTTTGGGAATTAAAGTCGAAGGGTCTTTGTAATCCTTTAAAATACCAGGTGTATCTGTGAGTAAAATCAACTTTTCTGCCCCTAAAGCAGCTGCAATTTCCCCAGCCACGGTATCAGCATTAATGTTGTAAGCCTGTCCTTTTTCATCCGCAGCGACACTGGAAACTACGGGAATATACCCATTACTTACCAATGTTTCCAAGATTTTAGTGTCTACACTGCTTACTTCTCCAACAAAACCAATGCCTTCTTCACCTTGGGGACGAGCCACAATCAAGTTACCATCTTTACCACACATACCTACACCTTTACCACCAGCTTGGTTAATCAGGGAGACAATTTCTTTATTCACCCGACCAACTAATACCATTTCCACCACGTCCATGGTTGGTGCATCCGTAACTCGCAGTCCATTTTTAAATTGCGCTTCTATCCCTAATTTATTCAGCCAGCTATTAATTTCTGGGCCACCGCCATGCACTAAAATTGGTCTTAAGCCAACACAAGATAAAAAAACGATATCGCGAATCACCTTATCTTTGAGATTGCTGTCTTTCATTGCCGCACCACCATATTTGACCACAATGGTGCGACCTGTAAATTGTTGAATGTAAGGTAATGCCTCGCTGAGAACTCTTACCCGTGTGGCTTCAGTTTGCCTCATGTATTCTGTATCGTTGACCATCATCAAAGAGCTTGGGCGGAAAAAACTGCTCTAGACAGTTTATCAGTTGACGGTTGACGGGTGAACGAAATTTTGAGTGGGATTTCTCGCTAAGTATCCAAAAAATCACCAAAATAGGGAGTAAGGAGTAGAGAGTAGGGAGTAGGGTCAGAGGAAAAATACCCTACTCCAGGATGGTTTGTTAGCGTTAGCGAAGCGCGAAGCGTCTCCTGAAAGGAGATAGCCCCCGGATTTATCCGTGGAAAGTTAAGAAAATTTGGGTGGAGAGGCGCGCTTGCGGTGACAGACAAAACGTCAACATTAAATCCCCTAC
>NZ_FYBH01000362.1 GCF_900185595.1 Calothrix rhizosoleniae SC01 | reverse complement strand
AATGTAAAAATAGCAGAAGACAAACAAATCACAGAACGTTTTTCTAAAGCGATCGAGCAACTTGGAAGTGAGAAAATTGAAGTTAGGCTGGGAGCTATTTATACCCTAGAAAGAATAGCCAAAGATTCTCCAAAAGACCATTGGACAATCATGGAAATTCTCACAGCTTTTGTGCGTCATAATGATGCTGTGGAAGAAGAGGACAACCTTTCTGGGGCAAATCTTTTTGGAGCCAATCTTTCTGGAGCCAACCTTAAGAATACTAAAGGCTTAACTCCAGAACAAGTTAAATCTGCCATAAATTATCAGAATGCGGAATATGATGAAGATTTCCGTGCCCAACTAGACTTACCATCACAATAGTAATAATGCCTGAGAATATAATACCATTTTGAAAAAACAATGGGACAGATGGGTAGGGAACATCCACAATATTTCAATATATAAAAGTATCTTACTGGTGCCGTGCCCTTACGAATAATTTATATGTTACAAACATTATTTGACTTGGTATAAGTTTTCATATCATGTCGGACTGATTACTTATGATATTCACCCAAACTCTTTCTCCCCCTGCTCCCTTGCAGCCCTAATGATAAGTATTTAACCGGATATGATATCACCCCTTAACTTAACCCTATTCTCTTATCTCTTTCCTTCTTCTTTTCCAAATACTGTTGATGTTCCTCTGACGCTAACCAATAACTAGAAGCCGGTTTAATGTCTGTAACAATATCTCGGTCAAACTTACCAGATAATTGTAACTGCTGCCGAGAATGCCTAGCTAATCCTTCCTGCTCTCGACTGTGATAAAAAATAACAGAGCGATACTGCTCCCCCCTATCTGCACCTTGGCGATTTAAACTTGTGGGGTCATGAATATCCCAAAATACAGCCAATAACTGATCATAACCAACCACAGAAGAGTCATATTCTACCTGCGCTACCTCAGCATGTCCTGTAATTCTCGCCACAACATCTAGATGACAAGGATTTTCAAAATCCCCTCCCATATATCCAACTGAAGTAGCGACAACACCTTTTACTTGACGAAAAGCCGCCTCTACTCCCCAGAAACAACCACCTCCAAATGTTGCTTTTTCCATAAAATAAAATGCAAAAAGAGGTCACTTTCAGACCTCCTCACAACTCCCAAAATAATTTTCTGTCTATAGAAATTACTTTAAACCAGTATTAGTACCTTGCTTACCAGTCGCTAACTGTACATTTACAATTTTGCCACCCATTTTCTGAATCCGTTGTTGCTCACGGAACCAATTCTCATAGGGTACTAGCTTAGTAAAATATGTATTTTGTAGCTCACGCTGGGTGCGAATCCGACTTTGGCTAGGAACGCAAGCAGTAATTTTAAACATCCGCATTGTATTAAATTTCCTCCCTATTGGCTATGAAAACTATTTATCTCAAAATGAACGTAAGTTTTAAAACTAATTATTCCCAGGCTGGAAATCAAGCATAAATACTAGAAAGCTAACACTTAACACTATATATATGAAGTAAGCGACAAACCATCCTAGCACTCATAATTGACTTCCAGTCCCCTGAAATGTGAAATGAAGTTGCACTTGGATAATGAAGTGCAAACTAAATATTAGCTTAAGCCAGAGCAGGTATAATCGAAATAAACACCCATTTCTTTACCAGCATCGGGACCTACCAAGCTAGCTGTTACTTCTTTCATCGCTTGAATTGCTTGTACGGTAGCAGCAACGGGAACACCTAAGGAGTTGTAGGTTTCCTTTAAGCCATTAAGTACACGCTCATCCAAAATGGAAGGATCGCCAGCTAACATAGCGTAAGTAGCATAACGAAGATAGTAATCTAAGTCACGAATACAAGCAGCGTAGCGACGAGTGGTGTACATGTTACCACCAGGACGGGTGATATCAGAATACAAAAGGGATTTAGCTACAGCTTCTTTTACAATCCCAGCAGCATTTGCACTGATGGTGGTAGCTGCACGCACTCGCAACTCACCAGTTGCAAAGTAGCCTTTGAGCTTTTCCATTGCGCCGCCATCCAAGTACTTACCTTGAACGTCTGCGGAATTAATAACAGCGGTAATTGCGTCTTGCATGTTGTTATTTCCTTATTTCCAACTTTATTGCAATTTTTGTATGTCAGTAGGTTTATAGAATATTCACCCTATGACATTGCACCAATAACGTAGTCAAAGTAAGCAGCAGCTTCACCAGCGTCTTCTCCAGACATCATGCTACTAGCTACATTCTTCATTTCAACAACGCCTTGGGCAACAGCATCAATGGAAGTACCCAGAGACTTGTACATTTCTCTTACACCAACGATGCCAATTTCTTCGATGGGAGTAACATCACCAGAAACAACCCCATAGGTAACCAAGCGCAGATAATAATCTAGGTCACGCAGACAGGTCGCTGTCATTTCTTCACCGTAAGCGTTACCACCAGGGGAAACAACATCAGGACGCTTTTGGAACAGCTGATCTCCAGCTTGCTTAATAATTCGCTCCCGGTTATCAGTTAAGGCTTGAGCAATCCGTAGACGACTCTCACCACCTGTAACAAAGCTCTTAATTCTATCTAGTTCGCCGGGGCTGAGATAGCGGGCTTCCGCATCAGCATTCACGATGGACTTCGTGACGATACTCATGAATGGATTCCTCCAACAATTAATGAAACCAGAATATAATTGCGCTGGTTGCGACTTTAAAACAGCTCTATTACGAGCTTTTCATTTTTTGTCCTAAAACACAACAATATACATGAAGTAATCGTTGTGTCTAGTACAATTCCGAGATTGCTTGGGTAAATACAAGTACACAAGCATTTTCACTCAGTGCCTTCCGCAAATATTTTCGTTCATTCTGTTGAGCATATATGAGTCTTCTTAATACTTTGTAATATTTTTGTTCATCTTTCTTACTGTTTCCCTGGCTGATCAGCAGTATTAAGCAAGATTAATGGGACTTGCAGCCTCAGCAAAAATTACAGAGTACAAAGTATTGATTGTAACTTTGTACTCTGTATATTGATAGTTGATTAATGGATCGCTTTGTGGACTGTGCCCCAATTAACGACCTATTGTTCAGGAAGGTTTACGGTTGTAGGGAACTATATTTTCACCAAAGAACTGTCTGTACTCTGGAGAATACATTATCTCTTCTACAGCCTCTGTAAAGCCTCCATTTTGCAGTAATTGATTATACTGCTGTATCTCTTCTGGATTTGCTGATGTTCTTCCCAGTAAGTGGCGGAACAAAAATTCCACAACTTTGCTTTGGGGATAGGAAGTTAGGAATCGCTGACGGTAAATTTCCGATTGAACTAAAGCTGCAACAAACTGACGAACGGAAATTTCCTGGTTGTGTAACTTGGTTTCTAATTCTGGGAGTCGCATTTGCTGAGGAACATCATTGCTCCACAAATCTAAGATTTGTGAGTAGATGGCATTAATAGCAATGGCTACATCTCCAGATTGACTATTTGGAGTTACACGATAAATCCGGGCATTTTGACGCTTATTGTGACCTAGATTTGCTGGGGAATAGGAGGTAATGGAGCGTCCTAACTGGGTGTGCAAAGGTTCTTGTTGTGGGGATTTTGTCGCCATATCTGCGATCGCTTTTCCGGTGAGGGGCATTTTCGATGCGTCCATCCGAGGCTTGATCACATCAAAGCTAGGTACCACCACATCTTTATTCTGTTTGGTTAATTGGTTATACAGCTTTTGAGTGTTGGGGAAGTTTGCCGCAGGTAAGGTGAGGAATCGGTTGTAAGGGACTGTATCTTCACCAAATGCCTCTATATATTCAGCACTATTAACCATAGCGTTAATAAAGGTGCGAATACCTTGAGTTGCCAGTATTTGGTTGTACTTGCGAATTTCTGCCTGATCTAAGGGAGCCCGTCCCAGGAAGTGCTTGGTTCCTAATTCAATTACCTTAGTGTTGGGATAAGGGGTATAAAACTCTTTCAAGTACAGGCTAGAGTAACCCAAACCTTCAATAAATTCCTTAACGGTAATTTCTCTGTTACTAAGTTTACTTTCCAAAGATGTGAATTCTTTAGAAGAAGTAACATAGGGAGCAATATCACGTTCAAAAATCTGGCGATAGGCAGCACTAATCAGGTTGTCAACAGCTACCTTATCATTAATTCCAGCAATTAACTTAAAGACTTTTGTTTGTTCACGTTGCTTGGAAACACCTTGATTAACTAGGTATTGAGCAACTGGTTCTATCCGCATTTCTGTGGGTGTACCCAATTCCACAAACCTTGGTGTTTCTTGTTTCTGAACGGCGGGTGTCAAATCTTCACGAATGGTACCAACACGCAATTGTCGCTTTGCTACACCAGATGCAGTCAGGTAACGTTCGTAAGGGACAGTGTCTTCTCCAAATGCCTCTGCGTATTCCTCGCTGTCAATAATGGCATCTACTAAGGCGTAGAAGCCCTTCTTAGCACAAATATCGAAATATTCGTTAGTTTCTTGCCTTCCGTAGGTAGGACGACCTAATAGGCGACGATGAATGTACTCAACAGCCTTCATTACATACAGGCTAGTCCAATATGTTTTCCGGAAGGGATCTGATTTGGCTAAAGCACGGATAAATTCCCGTACAGTAATATCACCATTTTCTAGCTTATTTTCTGCTACGGTCTGACGTTGACCTAAATATACATCCCTACCAAAGACTTGCAAGTAAGCTGCTTTAATAACTGCTTGGGTGGAACTTTCTGAGAATTTAATACTTGTCCCAGCTGTAGACTTTTTCCCCCTAGTTCCAGGTAGCTGATCTAAACGAAAAACTTTAGCTCCCAGGGTTCCAGGAAATTCTCCCTTGGCTTTAGGATTGCTGTTTTGATTATTAATTCCCGGACCTCTGTGAATTAATAAACGCTTGGTATCCTTACCAAAGAAGGCTGGACTGGTACTGGGGTTGCGAGTTTCTTTCGGGAAAATTGCCCCAAATTGAATCTCCAGGGGATCATTACCAGAACCGTAAGGATGTTGGTCTGGTAAGGGGCGATTGTAAGCCGCAAAGGTGGTAATGAATTGGGGTATTTTGCGGAAGGGAGCACTGTAGTTTAACAGGTCTTGCTGTGGTCCCCAATTGCGGCATTCTTGAGCTTCTTGACCCAAACCTCGCAGGTAAGGAACTGTTTCTTCCCCAAAATAATCTGAATATTCTTGAGAATCTACTAAGGCATCAATTAAGGCTGGAAGACCACCATTAGTCACAATAGAGAAGTATTTTTGTACTTCCTCCCGTGAACTGGGACCCCTACCTAAAATATGGCGGAAAGCTAATTCTAGAGCCCGACTATTAATAAATGGTTCATAAAACTGTTTGCGGTAAAGGGGGGATTTAGCCAAGCGGCGAATAAACTCTTTCATAGAGATGTCGCCGTTCTTAACCTGGGATTCAAAGTTAGATATCCCTAAACCGTAAGCACGGGTAATGTCGCGTTCAAAGATTTGCCGGTATGCTGCTTTGATGACATCATTTTTCTCAGTCGCAGACAATCCCGTCTTCATGACGAATTTCTGTCGTCGCTCTGAAGCATTAAAATAAATTTGAGGCAGCTCTAAACCCTGTTGGTCAACGGAAGAACGTTGTCTGAGTTTATTAGAAGGTGTGGGTGCTTTGAATTCTGTAATCAAAACATCCATGTACTGGGTAACAATGGCTGCCGCTTCTGCATCTTGGCGCACGTAAGAAATTGCAGCTGCTTTAATTTCCTGGAGAGCTACAATAGTTGCTTCTGTGGAACAAGCATTTTCAATAATTTCTTTTAATCCTCTAGTATTCACAGAGAGAATACTCGGATCACCTGCGACGATCGCATAGGTAGCATAACGTAAGAACCAAGATAAGTCCCTGAGGCTTTTCGCCATATTGCTCGGACCATAACGGGATACGTTAATTGGTCGGAAACCAATCGGTGTGGGGCCACCAGCAGAGGCACTAAATATAGAACTTAAGTTACCGAGAAATCCACCACGGGATTCTACATAAGTTACAGTTCCTAATTCTCTGGCTGTTGGCACACCTTCAACAACACCAGCAGTAGCCATAGCCATTTCTGGTTCTGGTTCCCTAGGTCTTTCCAAAAAAGACATGGGAGATCCACCCGTAAAAATTCGGTTAGCAGCACGGGAAACAATAATCTCGGAGTTTTCTGTCAGCACCTGAGCTATTTCTAAACGCTTGGCACCAGATGCAAAATAGGTTGATAATTCTTGCAGTTCGCCATTACCCAAAAAGCGGTCTTGTTGCTCCGCTTGGGCAATTTTTGACACAGCTAAGGTTTGATATAGTTGCGGACGTGCAACCGAGCTTCCACCACTCGCCTTAAGAGTCATTGGATTTCTAAAACTCCCATCATATGCTTTACTGTTTTAAGTTTGGGTCACTTCCGGCTTGACAATTTTTAGTTATCATGCATATGAGTGACACCTTGAAGAAAGTTGAAAAAAACTAACCCAGTCAGCTTTTAGATTAGAACGTTTTGAGGTGACTCTGGGTATTTATTAAGAAGTATGTAGAAAAATTGGTGAAAAGTTGGGTATTTAGCCATTATTTTGAGGGAATGATGCGATCGCTTACCTAAAAATAAAATTAAGTTTTATGTCGTTAGGTAACAAAAAGCCAAAATTTAAGATTTTAATTCTCTCACTCATTATCCCATCATCCTATCACTCCCATTGCCCCGATCATAGATCTATCCTTTACCCGTAAGTCTTGTAGGGTGGGAAGTGTGGAAAGATATTCGTATTCGCCCGCGAGAGAAATCAAATGGCGAAATTGCGTTATTAACTTTTAGCCACCTCGTAACTATGTCTTAACGTCCCTATCTTCTCCCTCTTTTTCCCTATCCAATAAGGGTTTCAGGAGTTTTGGGTAAAACATAGGATAATAAATAAGGAATGGATATTGAAATAGAGAACATGGATAACAGACTAGCACTAATTTACCTTGGCCTTTTAGTTGCCTTATTAGGGTTTACTGTGATTGGAGTTTTTCGCCAAATTTTCAAAACCCGCAGACAGGAAAAGTCTTTTTCTAAGTTACGCAACAAATTAACCAAAGAGAAGGGCACTGTGCAGGAATATTACGAGCTAGCCAGTATTTACTCAGAGAAGAAACTCTACTCTCAAGCAGTAGTACTTTTTCAGAAAGCCATTAAAGCAGCTGACGAAGAAGAGGAAGAAAACATTTTTTTGATTTACAACGGCTTGGGTTATACCTACTTTGCTCAAGAACAGTATGACTTAGCAATTCGTCAATACAAAGAAGCCATCAAAATTAAACCTGATTATGTTGCGGCATTAAATAATTTAGCTCATGCCTACGAAAAGAAAAAATTGACATCTCAAGCATTAGAAATGTACGAACAAACATTAAAGTATGATCAGAAAAATGCGATCGCGAAACGTCGTGCAGAATCATTAAGACGTTTAGTATCTGCATAATTTAATAATTTATCCATGAACAGAATTTGACCGAAAAAGAAAAGAATACAAGCCCCCAAATTTATTTGTAGAAACATTAGAAATAATTGTGCCGCGATGCATAAGCACAAGGCTCAATTATTTCTTTCTTCATGCAGTCGCTCATGGGGGAGACCAACGCCAGTCGTCTGCGACGGGAAACCCCTACGGGTTGCGCCACTTGACGGCAGTTGCTTTATGCCGGGGAACCCGTCCACCGCAATGGCTTACCGTCTACAACGCTGGCTCCCCAAGACCTCGCTGCATCGTTATTTCAAGCTTATACATGAATGTAGGGGTTTCTCCCTTGCTCACTGCTCCCTGCTCCCTTACTCCCCTGCTTTTTCTTGACGATTATTAGCTGGGTGCGTCATGTTAATTGCATCATGCATTCTCATATTTTATTGGTTGTTTTTAATCAAAATTTATCAACACAACAATTTCTTATTATCCTTTTAACCTTTACTGAATAAACAATTAACCCTGGACTGATACTCTTTAATTCTAAAAGTTATAAATGCAACATTTAATGCTTGCGTAACAACATCCTCTGAATTTATACAAAATATCACTTTTGAGAGAGTGTTTAGGGATGTCTGTCTCGCAACAGCATGTGTGCATTTATCCAGACAAAGGAGTGAATAATATCAATGTCTAAAATATCAATGTCTAATATATCTCGTCGCCAGTTTATTACTCTTGCATCGGCAGCAGCAGCAGGTACTGCTATGGCTCCAATGGGTTTATTGCAGGTACGCAGAGCAATTGCTAATGATAAATGCTTTCCCGCTAGCTTTACCGTGGATGGGTTTGGAACTCTCAGCGAACTTTTGCCACTAAATACATCAGAGTTGGGGGATGTACCAGGCAAAGGAGATCTACGCAATACTCCTCTGCTTAGACTACCAAAAGGTTTTCAATACACTGCCATTGGGATTCGGGGTGTTCCCATGAGTGATGGGGTATTGACACCTGGTGACCATGATGGGATGGCGGCTTTCCCTGGCAGTTATGGCAATACCATTTTAGTTCGTAACCACGAACTCAGCATTGACGAGGATGAAGCTGGTAACACAGCAGGTTGCTTGGCACCTAATGGTAATCAGTATGATCCTTTCACCGGCAATAACAATCCCTCTGGATTTGGTGGTGGTGGCACATCTACCATAATTGTTGATCGCTATGGCAACAAGGTTAAAGACTATGTTTCCCTCGGAGGTACAATTCGTAACTGTGCTGGTGGTCCAACTCCTTGGGGTTCTTGGATTAGCTGTGAAGAGAATGTATCTACACCCGCAACCGATGGTCGTAATACCAAGAAACATGGCTACAACTTTGAAGTTCCTTCAGAACTTGGTGAAGCTGTGGATCCAATTCCCCTGGTTGAGATGGGTCGTATGAACCATGAAGCTGTCTCCGTTGGTCGAGATGGTATTGTGTATGAAACCGAAGACCGGGGCGACAGTATTTACTACAAGTACGTACCCAAAATCCGAGGAAGAGCCAGAAAATTTGGGGATTTACAAGAAGGTGGTGACTTGTATGCGATGGTCATCGACAAGGACCAAAAATCTAATTGTAACGGAGCCTCATTACCTATTAACGAGTTGCAGGGAACAAAAGTTGTCGATACACGGGGGCTCGGTCGTGGAGATAAGGTAGGCAGTATGTTACCCTTCCTTGGTCAGTCTCTCAAAGTTAGCTGGGTGAAGCTCGAAGATGTTGATCCAGAAGAAGATACCTTACGTTTCGAGGCACAGAGTAAGGGCGCTGCTGTCTTCTGGCGTGGGGAAGGTGCTTGGTATCATCGGGGTAAACACTACTGGGTATGTAGTGGTGCTGGTGATGCTGCTGAAGGTCAAGTCTGGTGTTATGACCCAGATTCTGAGACAGTTACCATGATTGTAGAATCAACTGATGAGAATTTATTAGATGGTCCAGATAACATGACTGTAGCTTTTGATGGTACCATCTATCTGTGTGAAGATGGCACTGGTGGTAATCAAGGTGACGCAAACTTCAGCCAATATATTGTGGGTGTTGATGAAGAGGGTGGCTTGTTTCAGTTCGCTCACAACATCATTCCAGATGACACTAGTGAATTTGGCGGTGCTTGCTTCTCACCAGATGGCAGGTATATGTATGTTAACTCCCAAGGTATTGGCATCACCTACTGCATCTGGCGTGAAGATGGTCGTCTGATTACTCCGAGAACATACTTAAAAGACAGACGGAGAGGTTTCTTCAAGAGGAGATGGAATCGCTAGTTTTGCTTATTTAATCTCTTTAACAGTTATTTGTGATCACTACCACCACTCAGATATCAATTAGCAGAGATAGAGTTGGGGTGTGATATTTCTCAACAAAATCGCTGTATGAGTTTACTGAAGGAGTGATTAACTCGCTACGCAAGAAGGAAGAAGGAGGAGGTAACTTGTAAATCCTAAAACACTTATGGCTTCCCCTTCCTCCTACTAGTCTATCCCATTAGTTATGGTGGCTAATTTTATAGTCATATTTATATGACTCTTACCATTAGACTGGGACTATAAATCCCAGGCGGGTATGATAGAAAATTTGTCATATTCTATGGGACAGACCACTACTTCAGTCGGTTAACGAAATCTTCATCCTTTAATAACCTAGTCAAAGTATATTCATAATCTATGTAGATTATGTTCATTGTCAGATAATGCATCTCTATCTTCGGTTTTCTGTACTAGCGATCGCTCTCATCTAGAGATAGTGTCTATCGATCAGGGTTTTAATCATAAGTTTAACTTTGCTGCATTCAAAAAATAGACGTTGCTGATTTGAGGTATGAAATGGAAATGAGAACAGGAATTTTGATTACAGAAGGTTTCTGTTTCATTGCAGCAGTATTTTCTATGAAGACATGGATGACACCGATAATTTTTTTGGATGCCAATCTCAAGGAAAATTTACTCAATAGTTTAACTAAATTTAATCATGAATAGTAGAAGCAACCACACATTATCTCGTTATGCACTGTTATTTGGGTCTGTATTTGCTTGTATATTAACAGTGAATTTTATCTCACTGAGAGCAAATGCTAGAGTAGATAAATGCCAATCAGAAAATCTGCAATTTAATGATAAGTGTATTGTACAGAAAGATATTAATCGACCTTCAGATTCAAAAAATACAAACAACTACATAGCTCAACAGTTAAAATCTAGTCAAAATAAAGGTAGGTACAGGAGTAAAAGATATGATCGGAGAAATTCTGACTTTTCTTTTGCCTTAGTTGGTGACTTACCATATGCAACTGCTGATAGTGAAGATTTACCAGTTAATAAATTTGATAACGTCATTAGAGAAATTAATAGTGATAAAGAAATCCGCTTTACAGTCCATGTTGGAGACATAAAAAGTGGTGGTAAGACTTGTAGTGATGAGCGAATTAAATCAAGATATAATCAACTACAAACACTTCGCCAAGCATTAATATATACTCCTGGTGATAACGAATGGACAGATTGTCATCGGGAAAGTAACGGTAAATATAATCCCATTGAACGCCTAGATTTTATTAGGGAAATATTTTTTAGTCGCCCAGGTGTAACTTTAGGTAAAAGACCCTTTAGAGTAGAAACTCAAAGTTCTAATGCTGATTTTAAAAAGTATGTAGAAAATATCATTTTTGAACGTCAAGAAATTATATTTTCTACAATTCATGTCGTAGGTAGTAATAATAATTTAGCTCCCTGGAGTGGCATTGATAGTAATGATTCATTTGAAAATCCGAGAAAAGATCGGAAAGAAGAATATAATCAACGTTTGGCAGCTGCTCTAAATTGGTTAGATAAAACATTTGATCGTGCAGAAGAAACCGATGCCAAAGGTGTGTTTATCATAATTCATGCAAATCCACGTTTTAACTTAGACTCTAAGGAAGATGGTCGTGCTGGATTTAATGATTTTCTAGAAAAATTACAAGAACGTACCTTAAATTACAAAAAGCCTGTGATTCTAGCTCATGGCGACTTTCATGAATATTTGGTAGATAAGCCATTGACTAACTTACCGAATTTTACCCGCATTCAGACTTTTGGTAGTTCTCAAGTTCATTGGATCAAAGTTAATGTCGATCCAAAATCCGGACATGTATTTTCTTTTATCCAAAAAATTGTCCCAGAAAATGTAGATACTGGTTCCTAGATAAATATCTAAATATCTCATCCTCAATCATAATTGCTTCACAAATTATTAGATTTTGTGGAGTTTATTTTTTGACAGAACTTAAATCGCTAATTGTTGACGCTGCTCAGATTGAAATTTAACATAGGCTAAGTAATATTTATCTTAACTTATTCAAATAACTTACGGATTAATACTTAGGTTGTTAACACATTTAAATGGAAAAACCCTTTCAGATTGCCATTTCTAACGGACTCATGGCACCTGTTATTCAAGTTTGCTCTAGGTGGGGAAACTGGTGATGAGGAAGCAAAGAATTTAGTTGCTTCTGGGCTAGTGCAAGCAATTGACTTGAAGGAGAGTTTTGATAGCCTGACTCGATTGATTAAACAGATGCTTTCTACTCAAAAGTAAATCTTCTGGGAACTTATTTAAAAACTAAAAGGAGTTTGATATGTCTATTAAAGTCAAACTAGAACACTTTAGTAATTTTTTACAATCACCAACTTTACTAACAACAGGAAGTTAATTGTTCTTCAGTGGTAATTCTTGAATAAACAGGAGTAGCAGTTAATGACAAAATTGTTGATACCTTCATCTCTTACGGACGAACTGATAGTAAAGAATTTGCGACTACACTTCAGCTATTAAGTATAATAAACGAATTATTCCCTTATGACATGTTGAGCAAATCAATCAGGAAACTTGGCAACAAAGAAACCAAAATGGAATAGAGCAAGAGTGGGAAGAATATAAAAATCAAGAAAAACATAGCTATTTTCAGAATATGCACCCGACCATTGGTAAAATTAACTGGGTGTATTTTCGAGAAGGGATTGATAATTTTCACCAGTCTTTGACAGGATTAATTACATTATTAAAAAATAATCCTGATTATGTCGAAAAACATACCAGATTTTTAGTTAAAGCCTTAGAGTGGGAGAGGAATCAAAAGCAAACAAGATATTTATTAACTGGGGAAGAAAAACAACAAGCAGAAGCTTGGTTAAAAATACGCTTTCAAGATGAACAAGCACCTTGCTCTCCCACTGATTTACATTGCGAATACATCACTGAAAGTATCAAGAATAGCAATAATTTGATGACTCAGGTGTTTTTATCCTATGCTGATGAGGATAGGACAATGATGGAGAAGATTCGCTGCAGTTTGAGGCGAGAAACTATTACTGTTTGGACGAACACCACAGATATTCAAACTGGGGAAGCATTTTTATCAGCAATTAGCCGAGGAATTAAAGCCTGTGATAACTTTCTATTTATTCTCTCACCACGCTCGGTAAATTCCCCTTACTGTAAGGATGAGGTGGAGTATGCAACTTCTTTGAATAAACGCTTTGTCACCCTTCTGCATCGACAGGTAGACACCAATGATTTGCACCCAGAGCTAGCAAAGATGCAATGGATTGATTTTAATGGGAATGAAAGGGATTTCAATTGCTTTACTGGAAGCT
>NZ_FYBH01000451.1 GCF_900185595.1 Calothrix rhizosoleniae SC01 | reverse complement strand
TTTGTACCCGATTCCTAAAATCAGTATTTGTTAAAAGTTGGGCAGATTCGGATAAACTCATTATGCTAAATTTAATTATTCAAACTGACAAACATAAACAACCCCTGTAAAGCTTGATTTACAATAAATATCCCCCCTATAAGCAATTGGTAATCTGAACTTCTCCTTTTTACCAACTTCCCATAATTCCTCTTTGAGAACATTATTATCATCAACAGAAAATCCTAAAATTAAGTCCTTAGAGTTGGGATTTCTGATAATCAATTCCTTTCTGTTGGCATTAGCAGGAACCAATAAACTGGATTTTCTTCGTACTACAAAAACGTTATTGTAAGATGGAGTTAAATTAGTTTCCATCGTTGTTACAGGGATAGGAACTGAATTTAATAAAACAATCAGTTCATAGAATTTATTTAACTCAACAGCTTGAGTATCATTTTCCGGGACAAAGGTTTCAATGGTAAGATTCCAAGGAAACTGAAAATTATCCAGCCGTTTTATAGCAATGGAATGCTCAGTTAACCCGTTGGGAAAGTAGAAAGAAAAACTCTCTACTTCCTGCTTGTAAGTTAAAAGTTGTGATTCAAAAGTGTTAAATACAGATTGTTCATCCAGAAAGGATTGAGCAATAACAGCGCGTGGGGTTGGTACCCCTTCAGGAATTGAGGAATGCTTTATCCTGAATAATTCTCCAGTAACTGACGGCGTGGTTTGCCACTGGTCAGTTAAGCTGAAGTCACCTAATGATTGCCAAGGCATTTAGGGATTACCGTAAGTAGTTAAATCATCAATTTTTTGTTTAATTTCAGATAATTCCGCATCAACCGAGTCAACATCAATCCCTATGTATTCCCAGATAGTAACTTGGGTGGTAGTATCTTTGAACCATTTAGGCAATCGAATGGTTACGGCATAAGTAGGCAGATACTTAGGGAAAATAATTAAATTTTCCGTGTTAACATCCAAACTCCGACGACTAATGGTGTCGCTGTTGGGATTGCTACCAATAATCAAACCAAGCTGAAACTTTTGGTACAAGTACCCGCCCCAAAACCATTGTTTGCCCTCCGGTACATCGGTTTGGATGCCCACGGCTAGAACATGCTTGTCAAAGATAACTGGTACTGATATTTCTGGGATTGGATTAGTGAAAGTGGGGGTGATAACTTGCCCGGTAAAACTTTCAGTCCATACCAAGTCCCAATTGGCGGAATTACCTAGCTCTAAAGTACGAGCCATTGTTTTAGTAGGACGTTACAAGCTCAACATGTTCTGAGAACTCATCTAAGAGTTCATATGGGTTCAAAATGCCGTAAAATTCCAGGTAATCCAGGTAAGTATCAGTAGGCATTTCATCATTGAGCCATTGCCTACCGGCTGAATTGATGGCTACCATCCCCTCAATGTCTGCTGGGTTTGCATTTCCATCAAGGGAGACGGAAACCAGATCAATCGGGTCGCCAGGAACCCACAACTGGCTGGTACGTTCTGCTATTGCTCC
>NZ_FYBH01000355.1 GCF_900185595.1 Calothrix rhizosoleniae SC01 | reverse complement strand
CTTAGTTGGCTCAATACTTTTTATCATTAACCATGGGACTACATTAATGGCAGGAAAAATGAAGCGAGAACGCTGGATTTCTGCTGTTTTAACTTACCTTGTACCTTATGTAGTAAATATTCACGGTCAGTATATCAGTCGCTCTCGTCACATATAGCTCACATTTTTCCTATTCACAATCATCTCGGAGATGAGAATTTAATCGTTACACCACTATTTTTTCTCTTTAGCACCAGGAGCCTTAGAAGCACAGGGATTGGCTTTATCCTTGGCACCAGGAGCTTTAGAAGCGCAGGGATTAGCTTTTTCTTCTGTGGTGGTATTAGTCTTAGCACCACAAGGATTAGCGCAACCAACCACAACACCCAAACTCAGCATGGAAATCGTTGCTAGGGTAGCTAAATATTTAATTCTCATACAGTTATCCCCTCTACATTACATTGGAATTCACTTATTATACGAAACCAAATCCTAAATGGATTTAGTTTTTTTGACTTTCTCCAAATAGTACCGATAAAAACTTAAAAATTTATTGCGGTATGGGTTATGGGGTCAAATTCAAAACGTCGCTCATAATCAGCTTCACCATATAAATTAAAGCTAACAGTTGGTTCATCACCCAGAGCTTCCACATGATGAATCGCATCTGGAGTAAAGCTAATTATGTCACCTGGATAAAGAATCTGCTCACTAATTTTTTCGATCGCATCGCTATTTTCTGGATCTACTTTTCTCCAAATTGTATTTTTTTCCTCTCCGCTAACAATAGCTACAATTCCCCAGGTTGCATGGTTGTGGATTGGCGAAGCTTGTCCGGGTGACCAAACTACTGTTTGCACTGTGAGGGGAAAATCCGGTTCATCATACAGGGTAAGTACTGACCAACCCGTATCTGGATCTGGTTCTAAATATTCATAGTGTAGCCATTCTGAATAATTCAGTAAGTGACGCACTAAGGGACGGATTTTTTCGAGCCGATGAATGTCACCAGTAATATTGAGAAGAATATCTTCTAAATTGGTTAAAAACCGGAATAGTCGGTAGGGATTTGCAGATAATTCTATTTCTGCAATTGTTTGGCAGTCTTCAAGCTTTCCATCGTTTTTTACTAACCAATCTTGATTTGTCATATAGTACCTTCTCAATAAGGGTAAATTGGGCAGTGCCCACCCTAAAAAATAATAAAGGTTACAGGCAATAATTCTCCCGTGAGATAATGTGGTGCAAGATATGAGCTAACCTAATTGCGTAGTGCTATATAAATAATTTTAGATAGATGAGTGTATGGATTAGCCTAGTAGAAGAGGGATGTTAAAGAAAGGTGCTTAGTAAATTTTGCGACTTTCTCAACATCATCTCATAGCAGTATTTCTAATTTGAAGTATAAAATAAAACAGTAGAAACTTTAATACTTCAACCAGAGCATTCATGCTACATCCTTGTTTCCCTCTTTTTTAATTTTTGGCTTATCTATTTTTGGCTTATCTACTTTTGGTTTATCTATTTTTGGTTTGTTTTTACTGTATGATGGTGGTTTTTGACCGCGTGATGGTGGTTGTTGTCTTTTGAGTTTGAGGAATCTAGGCGGCTCTTCGGTAGGCAGTTCAATCAATGAATCAAAACCGAATACATTGCGCTTGGGTAAAAACTTAGCCTTAACTGATATAAACATTGGTTTACCCTGTTCCTCTTTACTCAACTTGGGATTGAAGCGGAAAGGTGGAGCTGTTGCGTCTTTCCATAGTAAGGGTAAATGGGAAGCTTTCAAAAATCTGGCTTTTTTGTCTGGTTCTAATTGTTTGATATGTTCCGAACGCTGTTCGGTATAGTTCCGAAGTACGGAGATACATGGTGTTCTACAGACAGGGATAAACTGCCACAATCCTGCCAGTTTAAATTCAAAATCCTTTAATTCTGCGGCGGCAGAGTTTTCAGGACTAGCACCATTATCAAACCCAACTAGCTGGAATGAAACAATATGCTCTTTGTCTCTACCAGGAAAGTGAATAAATTTTGGATATACAATTAGTCGCTTATCCTTGCCACCGTGATTTTTTACGTCTAACATCAAAGCCTTGTAAGCTTGTTTGCGATGGGGAGTAAACAACAAAGAATAGGAGTTGTTATCCATCTGGATAAAAACTTTTGACTCATCATCAATAGAGACATCACCTCGAATAACCCCAATCGCTTGGAATTGTTGCTGATTTTCGTTTTCGTGATCGCTCATTACCATTCCCCTGTGAGCCTAAAATGTTCTGTCCTCCTGGCTTTATCCCTTTGGTCAGGATTTTGCCTTGGATAGTTAGCCAGCTTATTGTAATAATTATCGCGCCAATTGGTACTTACGACTTCAAATACCAATGGAATTGATGTAGCTTGGGTCACTTTCCACTTCTGAGACAGCGATCGCATTTCATTTTCTGTCATTTTTGCCTGTTACTTCTCCTATTATGTGTAAACTACCCACATCGTTGCAAGCGGTAGTTTAGCTTAAATTTCAATGTTTGAGTGTGACAGAGATTCAAATGCTGTCTATAACTTAAAACAAGAAGCGGTGAGATTAACCCTGTTAGTCTGTGGATTGGATAGTGCTGACGCTTCCAGGATGAAGCGGGAATAAAATATTAGCATTTGTTAACGTTTTTGTATGGGCAAAAATTTGGATCATTTTTTTGATGTTTTCTGAATAAACTTGCAAATAATAACCAAAACGTGCGAACTTTGGCAATAAAAATTTATTGTCAAACATTTTATTATGCCAGAAACCATCAAATCTATAAACTCTTTCCGTGCCCTCGCTTTACAGATAGGATGCCATGCAGTAAATCATGCAAGTACAGCCACTCAAGCTAGAGATATTATTCACAAGAATATTAATCGCTTAGGTAAACAAATTGCTGCCAGTATTGCTTTTATTGGCTCCGATTGTCGTTTAATTGTGTTGCCAGAATATGTACTAACTAGCTTTCCGATGGGGGAGTCTTTTAAGCTATGGGCGGAAAAAGCCTGTTTAGAAATGGAGGGTGCTGAATATGATGCTCTCAGTCAAATTGCTCAAAAACATAAAATTTTTCTGGCGGGTAATACCTACGAACTAGATGGTAATTTTCCCAATTTATACTTTCAAACCTGTTTTGTGATCAATCCTTCTGGCTCCATTATCTTGCGCTATCGCCGATTAAATTCTATGTTTACTCCTACCCCCCATGATGTTTGGGAGCAATATCTTGATTGTTATGGTTTAGAAGGGGTATTTCCTGTAGCCAAAACGGAAATTGGTAACCTAGCTGCGATCGCATCTGAAGAAATTTTATATCCAGAAGTGGCGCGGTGTTTGGCAATGCGGGGCGCAGAAATTTTCCTCCATTCTACATCTGAAATATACAATGGCAGGTTAACACCCAAGGATGCAGGGAAAATTTCCCGTGCGGTGGAAAATACCGCATATGTAGTGTCAAGCAATACTGCTGGTATCAGTAACATCTCTATTCCCGAATCTTCAGCTAATGGTGGTTCGCAAATTGTTGATTATCGGGGTATGGTCTTAGCTACCACAGCTACTGGGGAAAGTATGGCAGCCTTTGCAGAGATAGACTTGGCTGCATTACGCCGCGAGCGCCGGCGACCAGGGTTAAATAATTTACTTTGCCGCCAAAGATTTGAAGTCTATGCAGATAGTTACCAACAGTCGCATTTTTACCCAGCAAACTCTATGCTGAATAAGGAAGTAGAACGCCAACATTTCATCCAAACCCAGCAACAAACTATTGAGCGCCTAGCCCAATTGGGAATAATTTAAATCATGTCCAAAACCATAGAAGTCCGTAACCCCCGTACTGGAAAATATGATTATGTGATTATCCCACCGCCACAGAAATTGTTGGCGCAATTGTGCTCCAGATTGCGGAGAGCACAAAAAGGTTGGCAACAACTGGAAATAGAAGCACGGGTAGCTGCTGTACAAGCATGGAAACAAGGGATAATTGCCTCACGGGATAAATTGACAGAAGCTTTGGTAGCGGATACGGGCAGATTACCCACATCGATCCTAGAGGTTGATTCCTTTCTCTCCACTATCGATAGGTGGTGTCAGCTAGCACCAAAGTTAATTAAAGATACTGCTAAAGAAACAGAAATACCATTTATCCAAGTCCAGCAAACCTTGGTTCCCTATCCCTTGGTGGGGGTAATTAGCCCGTGGAACTTTCCCCTATTACTATCTACCATTGATGCTATTCCCGCCTTACTTGCAGGTTGTGCGGTAATTATCAAACCCAGTGAAATTGCTCCCCGGTTCATGAATCCTCTATTAACTGCACTCAATAGCGTGCCTCAATTACGGGATGTTTTTACTTTTATTGAGGGAGCAGGAGGAACTGGAGTTAGTTTAATTGACAATGTAGACGCAATATGCTTCACGGGTAGTGTTGCTACTGGACGGAAAGTGGCAGAAATGGCGGCAAAAAGGTTTATTCCTGCTTATTTAGAATTGGGGGGGAAGGATCCTGCCATGGTTTTAGAGTCTGCGGATTTAGACTTAGCCACATCAGCAATTCTATGGGGTGCAGTGGTAAACACAGGGCAGTCATGTTTATCCATTGAGAGGATTTATGTGGCTGAGTCTATTTTTGAGAAATTTTACCATCAATTAGTGACTAAGGCTCATGATTTAAAGCTGGCTTATCCCCAGTTGGAAAGTGGAGAAATTGGTCCAATTATTGCTGAGAAACAAGCGGCGATTATTGCTAACCACCTGCAGGATGCGGTGTCACAAGGGGCAATTATTCATTGTGGTGGTAAAGTGGAAGAATTAGATGGTGGTTATTGGTGTCGTCCTACGGTACTGACGGAAGTTAACCATAAGATGCTGGTGATGCGGGAAGAAACCTTTGGTCCCATTATGCCGGTGATGGCTTTTAGTACGGTGGAGGAAGCTGTCAAACTAGCCAATGATTCCATTTATGGGTTGAGTGCGGCGGTATTTGCTGGGACAGAGTTTGAGGCGTTGAAGGTAGCTCACCAAATTGATGCGGGGGCTATTAGTATTAATGATGCTTCCCTAACTGCCATTATGCATGAGGGAGAAAAAAATGCCTTTAAGTTTTCTGGTTTAGGTGGTTCGCGGATGGGTGCGGCGGCGTTAGCTCGGTTTATGCGGAAAAAAGCATTTTTGGTCAAAAGTAAAGCGATCGCGGATCCTTGGTGGTTTAATAGTTAGAATATCTCCTGTAAATTCAACACAAAACCCGGTAGTACTTCCTCACCGGATAGCTTTGCTGGATTTAAAACTCTCTTTGTTGTTTTATAGCTGTAGCCAAATCAATTAAGTTGCGGATAATCTGGGGATGTTTATAAATATGACTCATTGGGATTCAAACCTTTGTGCCCTTGAACTTTCGACCGCACTGCTTGACGAATATCATCCCAATCTTCCTCAGTAAAAGCTGTTGCACTTCCAGAATTTAACCCTTCTAGCAATAAAGTCTCTAACTGACGATGATAATCCCCGGATCCAAATTATTAATTACAGCGTTTTTCGATTGAATAGACACTAAATTCTGCATTGCTTGCATCAGAGAACGGATAATTAACAATCCAGCGATTTCTCCGGGTTGACTATCCAATTCTAAAGAGCCGAGAATTTCTACCCCATTCTCTGCCAAATCATCCCACTTGAGAAAAGCACCATTGAGCGATCGCTTTTCATGGTGTTTGTTAGATACTATAATTTAAAGCACAGAATGTGGGTTATATGTCTGAAGAACTAAGCTTTCAAGGTAACGGTAGCGATCGCTTACCTCCTCAAAATATTGAAGCAGAAGAGGCTATATTGGGGGGTATTTTACTTGATCCAGAGGCAATTGCCAGGGTGAGCGATCGCTTAGTACCCGAGGCTTTTTATATTAGTACCCATAAAGAAATCTATCAAGTGGCACTAAAACTCCACGCCCAAGGAAAACCCACAGATTTACTCTCAGTCACCAGTTGGTTAAAAGACTGCGATTTACTAGCTAAGGTTGGTGGTATGAGTAAATTAGCCTCCTTGGTAGATCGGACTGTATCCGCCGTTAATATTGATGCCTTAGCTGGCTTGGTAATGGAAAAGTATCTGCGGCGGAAGTTAATTAAAGCCGGGAATGAAATTGTCCATCTAGGTTACGAAACGGAGACAGAATTACCAAAAGTATTAGATAAAGCCGAACAAAAGGTATTTAGTATTGCTCAAGAACGTCCCCAATCAGGATTAGTACATATCGCCGATACTTTAATTACCACTTTTCAGGATATTGAAGAACGTCATCAAGGTGTAGCCTTACCAGGAATTCCTGGTGGCTTTTATGATTTAGATTCCATGACTAGTGGTTTTCAGCGTTCCGATTTAGTGATTATCGCTGGTAGACCATCAATGGGAAAAACCGCATTCTGCTTGAATCTAGCTCATAACATAGCCACTTTATACAAACTACCAGTGGCTATGTTTAGTTTAGAAATGTCGAAAGAGCAATTAGTACAGCGATTATTAGCCTCTGAAGCCGGTATTGAAAGTGGATATCTGCGTAGTGGACGCATTAGTCAATCTCAGTGGGAACCCTTAAGTCGTGCCATTGGTATGTTGTCAGAAATGCCCATTTATATTGATGATACCCCGAATATTACAGTTACAGAAATGCGTTCCCAAGCGCGGCGTTTACAAGCAGAAATGGGTACAGAATTGGGATTAGTGATTATTGATTATCTGCAATTAATGGAAGGTGCAGGGGATAATCGCGTCCAAGAATTATCGAGAATTACCCGTAGTATAAAAGGTTTAGCCAGGGAATTAAATACGCCAGTAATTGCTCTTTCTCAATTGAGTCGTGGGGTAGAAGCACGTACTAATAAGCGTCCTATGTTGTCGGATTTGAGGGAAAGCGGAAGTATAGAGCAGGATGCAGACCTTGTAATTATGCTGTACCGTGACGACTATTATAATAGCGACAGTCCCGATCGCGGTATTGCTGAAGTGATTATTGCTAAACACCGTAATGGCCCTACTGGTACAGTAAAACTATTATTTGACCCACAATATACTAAATTCAAAAATTTAGCTCGACCTAATTAATTATCACCTCAACTGGAATTTATTTGTGATCGCGCACTTTCTCAGTTTTCTCATATAACTTTTAGCTTTACTTAAGTTACTCATCACAATTACCTCAGAGTTATCCCCGATATTAGTAATCAAGCAAAGGGACACAAACAAATTAACTCTGAGGTAAAATCAGATGAAACTTAACAAATTAGCTGGCTTGGGAATCGCATCTATAGTATTATTCGGAAGCATCGGACAATTAGCAATCAATGGAAAGCCAGCCCAAGCAATAAAACCCACACAAACTACTACAATTGCAGCTAAACCCAAATCATTAATTTCATCTGGTAACTTTGTCAAGGCAGAAAAAACTACCACAGGTAAAGCCAAGATTGTCAGTAGCAATGGTAAACGCTATCTCAAATTCGATCAAAACTTTAGCACAGGTAATGGTCCCGATGTAAAAGTGATCTTACATAAAAATAGCAGCGTACCTGCAAATATTAAAGAAGGTAACTATATTACACTTTCACTAATCAAAAGCTTTAATGGGGAACAAACTTATGAAATTCCCGATAATGTAAACCTAGATAATTACAAATCTGTAGGAATTTGGTGTGAAGAATTTAATGCAACTTTTGGTTACGCTAGCTTAAAAAATGCCTAATAATTCTCCAAAATAAAGCTACACATGGACAGCAGGGGGGCAGGGAGCAGGGAGCAGGGGGAGTATGGGAAGATGGAAGGCAAAAAGCTTATCACTTCTTTATTCTCCCCACACTCCCCACACCTCCCACACCCTTGAGGGTGACGGTGAGTTTGAAAACAGACCCTTGTATATTAGAAAAAGTTAGTTTTTTGCTTGGGGCTGTGATGGACTAGGAATTGTCACATCTATGGGTATTACCTGTGCAGATAATTGTGTTAGAGGTGGGTTAATGTCTTTTTTATTACCTACAACTAATGTAACTAACTTATCTGGTTGCAAATATTTCTTGGCTACTCGCTGAACATCAGCAACTGTAGTTGCTTCCACTGCGCGACGATAGCGAAACAAGAAATCAGCAGGGTAACCATAGTATTCATATCGCATCAGCCGAGAAAGAGTTTGTTTGGGATCTTGGAAATTAAAGACAAAAGAGTTGAGGGTAGATTCCTTCGCAAAAGCCAATTCCTTGGAACTTATAGGTTGAGTTTGAATACGCTGAATTTCTGACTGAATTGCTTTGACAAATTGTACTGTGGCATCGGAACGAGTTTGTCCACCAGCAATAAATACTCCTGGGTAGTCATAGCGGGGACTCCACACACCATATACAGAATATGCTAAACCTTGGCGACTTCTAACTTCATTAAATAAACGTCCTCCAAAACCATTTAAAACTCCATTTAATACATCCATTGCTGGATAATCAGAACTGTTGAATTGTCCGCCCAAATGTCCGATGAGGATATTACTTTGAGTTAGCTGGGGTTGATCAACAAAAAATACCCCATTGGGCTTTGCTTGAGATACCCCTGGTAATCTAGGTTTACCTAGTTGGGGGTTAGTTTTCCAGTCACCCAGCTTAGCTTGAATTAGAGATTTCATTTGCTGGGGATCAAAATCTCCCACAACTCCCAAGATAGTATTATTGGGGTGGAAATATTTCTGGTAGAAGGCGAGTAAATCTTTACGGGAAATATTATTTAAGGTTGCATATTCAGTAGTGCGGGCATAAGGACTATCCTCACCGTAGATTAATTTATTAAACTCCCGGCTGGCAATGCTATCTGGTCTATCATTGCGTCGAGCAATTTGTCCCCGTTGCTGGGTTTTGGCTAAATCTAGCTTATCCTGAGCAAATGCTGGTTCGCGGATCACTTCTGTAAATAATCCAAACACTGTATCTAAATCTTCACGCAGAGCACTAAAGCTCGCAGCACCAGAAGTTCCACCAATCCCAGTTTCTACCCCGGCGGCTCTTTGTTCTAACATTTGGTTTAGTTGATCTGGGGAATGGTTCTTAGTACCTCCACTTCGCATCACTGTGCCTACTAAACTAGCCAAACCCACTTGACCACCAGGTTCTAAGCGATCGCCTGTACGAATAATCATGGAACCACTTACCAAAGGAAGTTGATGATCTTCCATCAAGTACACCACCATGCCATTGTTGAGTACATACCGCTCATATTTGGGTAACTTGACATCTGACAGTGGTGGGAATTGTAAATCAGTGTAGTGTTTTGCTTCCGTTGCAGCCCAAGAAAAGTTAAAAGTTAAAAATAAACAGGCGATCGCAATTACCAATGCATAAACAAACCTTTTACCATGAAAAATGATGGATTTGAGATTTTTGAGTGCCATTAGCCTTTTATCCTTTTTCTGATACCTGTATCTATGCATATATCCCTCTTTCTCTCTGCCTATACCAATTTCGTGGAATTACCAATGTTCTGAAAAACTTGATTATGGAATAGGTAAAACTATTTCCGTCTTGCACAACAATACAATCAGTGCAATCAGTGCAATCAGTGATCTTATCCATCTTGTGACAATAATTTGCCCACAGTACGATTTTCGGGGGTAAATGTCGCCTTTGCCACCCGTTGAATATCTGCCGCAGTTACCGCTTCTAAAGCGTCTATTTGTTTAAACAAATTCCGCCAAGAACCAGTTTTGATTTCATACTCTAATAATTGCTGAGCCATACCCATATTAGAATCAAGGGTACGTAATAATTGTGCCCTAGCTTGGGTTTTTACCCGTTTCAACTCAGTTTGAGATACCAACTCAGTTTTTAACTTAGTAATTTGTTCGCCCAAAGCGGTTGCAACCTTATCTACTGATTGGCCGGGAGCCGTGAGAGCATAAAATAACATTAAATTGGGATATTTATTACCGGGATAACCGCTAAAACCTTGGGCTGTTAATGCTAATCTCTGCTCTTCTACCAAAGACTTATACAACCGGGAAGTACGCCCATCGCTGAGTAATCTAGCCATAATGTCATATACTGCTTCATCTGGATCTTTGATATCCGGACGATGGTAGCCTTCTAAATACCAAGGCTGGGACTTTAACTTTAAGATTACTTCCTTGGTTTTTGTTTGTTTGGGTTCTGTAGGTATTTTCTCCACAGATTCGGGTTTATCTTTGTAACGTCCAAAGTATACCTGTGCCAGCTTTTTCACTTCAGTCGGTTGGACATCACCAACAATGGCAATAGTTATATTGCTAGGTACATAGTGGGTATCAAAAAATTCCCGTATATCTTCTCTAGTCAAATTACGGATATCTTGGTCATAACCAATCACGGGTCTTTTGTAGGGATGGACAGTGTAAGCAGTATCCACAAACTTTTCTAACATCTGTCCAATAGGAGAATTATCCACTCGCAAACGTCTTTCTTCTAAGATGACATTTTTTTCCTTATAAAATTCTCGGAATACGGGGTCTAAAAATCGTTCTGATTCTAAAGACATCCATAATTCCAGTTTATTGGCAGGAAAACTGTAGAAATAATTAGTCGCTTCTGTGGAAGTACTAGCATTTAAACCGACACCCCCAGACTGCTCTACAATTTGTCCTAATTTGTTTTGCTCCACTAGTTTACTAGCCAAGGATTCAGTCGCATCAAACTTGGCTTTGAGTTCAGCAACTTCCTCAGTTTTACCAGCTGCTTTCGCTGCTTGGATTTCCCGATCCAACCGATCTAAACGCTCTAGTAATGGTTTTTCTAACTTGTAGTTTTTAGTACCTATTTTGCTTGTACCCTTAAATGCTAAATGTTCGAGAAAGTGGGCTACACCTGTTTTCCCATCTGGTTCATCTACACCACCCACATCTGTATAAGTAACAAAAGAAACTACAGGTGCTTCATGGTTTTCTAAGACAATAAACTTCATCCCATTATCTAGACTAAATTCAGTCATATTCTTAATCACCCGATCCAGATATGGTTGAATCGGCGTGCTAGTTGCTGGTGTTTGGGTTTTGGCAACTGCAATCCCTGGTATAAACATCCAAGAGCAAAAAACTGTCAACAGCAACGAGACTACAAGTCTCATAGTTGTTTTTTTGACTACCGGTGTTTTCAAGTAATGAAAGTAGCTCATAAGCAAAAATGAATGTAAATTTTCGTGAACAAACCAACAATATTGACAGTAAACAAGTCGTTAATCTAGTGTTAAGCTTTCTAGGCTTTTTGTGTTGGACGTTAGACAATAATGCTACGGTTTCAGTTCCGCAGATATCACTATAACTGTTATGCGAGTTTTTAATTCTTCTTTGCCTTCAGAAGCACAAACACGCGATCGCATTTTACAAGCGGCGCAACGATTGTTTGCAGCTCAAGGATTTGATGGTACCACCACCCGTGATTTAGCCAAAGCCGCAAGTGTGGCAGAAGGAACACTCTTTCGTCATTTTCCCAATAAAAAGGCAATTTTGGTCGAAGTAGCAACTGCTGGATGGGTAGATATTCTAACAGATCTACTCACAGAATTGAGTGAAATGGCTAACTACAAGGCAGTAGCTCAAGTTATGCGTCGCCGCATGTGGAATATGAAAAAAAATGCCGAAATCATGCGAGTTTGCTTTATGGAGGCACAATTTCATCCAGATTTGCGTGAGCGTATCCAATTGGAAGTCATTAATAAAATGACTGATGTGGCTGAGGCATTCTTTCAAACGGCAATGGATAGGGGAATCTATCGTCAGATGGATGCCAAATTAGTCGCCAAGGTGTTTCTAGGAATGTTTGCGATCGCAGGATTTTCCCATGAAACATTAATTAATCCAGATGCTTCTGCCCAAGAAATGCAACAAATGGCGGAAGGATTAGCTGAAATATTCCTCAATGGAGTGTTAGTTAAAAGTTAAAAATCTTAATTTATAGAATTTAGCGCAAAACCCATCGGCTTTAGCCGTGGGAGTGTCAAAATTCTTAACTCATAATTCTTTGAGCTTGTTGAATCCATTGCTGTACTAATTCAACTGTCGGACACAAATCTCGTCGCTGCATGGTTGCTACTTGTAAGCGGAGAATTTGCTTATGTAATCGATGGGTAGGAGTATTCTTTAACTGTGCTACGGAAGCGACACCAGCATGAAGTAGCAAACCACAGTATTGCACTCCCACGCTGGGAATACGAGCTAAATCTGCTAGTGCTATCCATTTATTAATATAGTTAAGATTCACCTTTAATTTTGTGGATAGTGCTACCCTGGCGGCTGGATTATTTGCTTGATTAATTAAGATACCCGTTGTCGTTATACCGCAATTGAGTAATTGCGATTGTTCTTCTGGGCTTAATCCCGGTAATTCTCCAATCGACCAATCACAGGATTGAATCTTATTTAAACTCGCTTGTGGATGCTTGGGAAACATGAAAAATACTCAGTCAAACAATTTTGGATTTTAGATTTTGGATTTTGGATTGATTCCACAGAACAACAATTCAGGAATTAACAGTCAAAAACACTACTGGCAAAGATTAATTATAAACAATTCTTCACTCCTTCCCTCTTTCACTCCTTCCCTCTTTCACTCCTTCAATCCTCCCCCTTCCCTCCTTCCCAAACACATCTACTTCCAACTCCTGGGAATTTTCCATATCATGTACATAGCCACATTTGGCATCCATGAAGGCATCACAATAAGTAACATAAGGCTTGATATCTAAAACTGGGGTTTGATCGAGTAAATCAATCCCTTCCACATACAAAACCAAACCTTCGATTTTCAGTAGCTTGAGGGCACTCAAACCAATGGGATTGGGACGATGGGGTGCACGAGTAGCCAAAGTTCCCCGACGAACGCGAGGGCCTCGTGGGAGAATAACAGTGGGGTTCCAATGATGATTCAAATGTAGCCATGAAATCACCCAAATGCGATCAAACCCATCCATATCTTTGAGAGCCTCTTGTGGAACCATGTCAGAGAATAATTCAATTGTGGCGATCGCAGGCTGGTAATCTGGAGGAACTGTACGCAGGTGGGACTGTCTTGGTGTTCCATGTCGCTCTTTGTAGGGAGAATGTACCACACCAATGGGACGCAAACTGATCTCATCAGGAAAGGAAACTGTTTGAATATAGTCTTTTGGAGGCAATTTAGGCATAGTGTTTTTCCAGCACCGTTATAGCGCTACGCGCAAGTAGTAACTAATAACCAATAAGTAATAAATAAGTTTACTGCTCATAGGTTTGGGCCTTCAACAAAGACTATTCTAATATTTTTCATCAAAACCCTTGCTATTTAAAATACTTGTGCTATGATTGACAATCGTGGATGCCAAGGGTCGGTGTCCGAGTGGTTAATGGAGACGGACTGTAAATCCGTTGGCTAGCGCCTACACTGGTTCAAATCCAGTCCGGCCCACCTTTAAAAGTTATGAGTTATGAGTATTTCACTCGTAACTCATAACCCCAAACCCCATTTTGCCCATGTAGCTCAGGGGTAGAGCACACCCTTGGTAAGGGTGAGGTCACGAGTTCAAATCCCGTCATGGGCTTTTTATTGCTTTAGGTTCTGATAAATTAGCTGCCGTACATTAAGCTAATTATTTGTCACTGTTAACAGATTGGTGTCAGATTAGGACTAACCGTTTCAAGATGAAAAACGTATCTTCGTTGTTTCAATGCTACCATCTTGAATCCTCTGCTCAGATTTTAGGTTTTTTGAAGGTTGAAATAACCAAATTCAATTCAAATTCCATAGGTTATGTTTACGTATTTACTGTTGCAATCCGTAAAAGCTTGTATAAAATGCACAGAGTATTACATTATAGTGCGATTGCATAAGTGCTGTACAGTAATTATTTATGGTGAGTTTCGTTTATTAATTACTCTGAAACATTAAAAAATCAAAAAAGAGCTAGACTAACTTAATATCTAGCTCATCAATTAAGACAAAATCACCATGTAACTTTGGTATGAAGGTGGTAAAAAACTAAATTTTACCGATACTATGTAATCCTAAAATTACACCTGCTCCCAAAACATGACCAAAGGACGTAGTCGCTAATAACCCTGGTAGTCCCATTCCACCAAAAAATGCAGATGATGGTAGAGCTGGTTCTGAGCTGGGATATTTAACAGTGTATTTAGCAAAAGCAATGGCGATTACATTGCATGTAACCATAATGATCCCTATTGTTGGACTCCATGACAAGGGAGTGGTTGCAGCCGTTGCTAATAAGGAGGATGTCAACACCAGATGTACTCCTAAAATTTGTTTTTTTGTCGCAAACCTAATGAGATTTATTTACCAAAAAATGCCAACATAAAGTATATTTGTGAATCAATAGTTAACATTTGTTGGTAATACTTCATAAATTAATGTATTGCGATCGCAATATGGGAGTACAACAGCAATCATGACTGGGTAGGCGCATTATCCATAGCCTTTCTTGCTTCCCCAACCCAGCCATCAAACTTTTCTTGATGATTCTTAACCCACTCTTTGGCATGACGACGGATATCGGCTACCCTATTTTCACCTTCTTTGATCAGTTCATTTTGGTCATTAATATCATCAGCAGGAATCTGAACTAGTTCAAAAAAGCGTTTGGCGGTGGGGTTCTCACGCAAAAATTTCTTATTAGCTACAATTCGGATGTTATCGATCGCAAATCCGATATTTTTGCCATTAGATGAAGTATCTTTTTCGGTAAATGTTCCTAACTCTTTTGGTAGAGAAGTAAAAGGAACTTCAAGCCTGATCACATCTTTACCCGATTTTAAGACTGCATTCATCCACATCGGAGCCCAAGTGTAATAGAGGACTGGTTTCCCTTGCTTATAACGGGTAATGGTATCGGAAATTAAAGCTGAGTAACTTCCTTGATCTTGCTCAACAGTATCTTGTAATCCGTAAGCCTTAATGTGATGATTAATGGCAATTTGACAAAACCAACCGGAGTTACACCCAGTTAAGTTAGCTTTACCATCCCCATCGGAGTCAAAAAGTTTAGCAATTGCTGGATCTTTGAGTTGTGCAAGGCTCGTAATATTGTATTTATCGGCGGTTTTTTTATCAATTTGATAACCTTGCAAGAGATTGGGAGTCAGAACTCCCACCCGTTCTAATTTCTCTTCACCACCACCTTTTTGAAAAAATGATTCATGACCCTTTTCCCAATGCACACCCATGTAATCTAAGTCACCTTGCCCTAAAGCAATATGCATGGTCGTGTATTCAATTTCTTTGGGTTCTGGAGTTTTGTAACCAAGTTTTCTCAGACCTATATTTACAATCTCAGTTTGGAATCTTTCTTCCAGTAAACTGCTATGGGCAGATCTTACCTCTACACCATTAACGGGGGTGTTTTTCAACCCTGTGGCACCTTGAGGGGTCGAGTTCCAGATTGAAGCAACCAATAAAATTAAGAAAATAGTGGTAGCAAAGATAGCCCAAATCAGCTTTTGACCTTTTGGTCGAGAAGCGAAAAACCCTACAGGCCCCCTCTTTTCCCAGGAGTCTTGAGAGCCAGCCTTGCCAAAAACATGGGTCATCCGGTCAAGCATGACTGCAATTAGCACAATACTCAATCCCCCGATAGATGCTAATCCCACATTTACCTGACCCAAACCCTGCAATACCATGCCTCCCAGTCCCTTAACCCCAATCATGGAGGTGACAACTGACATGGATAAAGCCAACAGGATAGCTTGGTTCACCCCAGCTAGGATGGTGGGCATCGCTAAGGGGACTTGTACTTCCCATAGGGTTTGTTTGGGGGTAGAACCAAAAGCGGTGGCTGCTTCCACTACTTCTGCCGATACTTGTCGAATTCCCAGACTGGTAAGGCGAATTAAGGGGGGTACAGCGAAAATGAAGGTAGCTATGACTCCCGAAACTTCACCAATGCCAAACAGCATTACCACCGGCACTAGGTAGACAAATGATGGTAAGGTTTGCATGGCATCCAGGAGAGGTTGTAGCCATTTCTCCAGGCGCTGATTATTGGCACTAATAATACCAATGGTAATACCGACTACCATGCAAAAAGCTACAGACGTAACTATCAGGGAAAGGGAGACTATTGCTGCCTGCCAAGCTCCCAGAAAGCCGATAAAAGTTAAGGCGAGAATGCTATAAATGGCAATTCTACCTCCTGCCAATTGCCAAGCTAGTAAACCAAGCAAAATCAGAAAAATTAGCGGTGGAATGGCGAGGAAAAAAGATTGTATGCTATCTAGGGTGAAGCTGATGGGAAGGCGAATAGCTTGGAAAAAAGGGCGATAGTTATCAACAATGAAGTCAACGCTGTCAGTGATCCACTGGTCAAGGGGTAAGGTATAAAGCTCAAAAGGATTGAGGAGCGTGTCTAACCCCCCTTTACTAGTAGCGATAAAGAAAGAAGATAATATGGGCAAAATGAACAAAATAAGCGTGCCTCCTGGCTAACTTGAGATATTGTCACTTTAGAGATTGTCGATTCGATGAGAAAATTGTAGTGTATCTTTTTTGAATTTGCGTAAATAGCGATGATTATCTGTATAGGTTAGGACAGATAAAAGCAAGAATTTCCTACCCCCTAATTATTGCCATTGCTAATACTAGCAAGGACATCAGCCAGTTCTAGCAACCCTTGGAATTTACCTTCCCCATCCACTATTGTTACAGGTAGTCCTTTTTGGTAGAGAGGAAAAGTATCTTCTAGGCTGGTGTCAGTTTTTGCTTGAGGAAAGTCAGTTTGCATTAGTTGAGAAATATCTGCTTTACCATTTTCTAAAGCTAATTCCAGACCTTGTTTATTAATCATACCCACTGGTTTACCGTGGGTATCCACAACGCACATATGTTTGAGAACATTGTCTGACATTTTCCCTAAGGCTACACTTGGTGAATCTTGCTCCAGAATTACAGGTATAGTTGGGCGAATAATCGACTCAGTTGTGAGAACTTGGGCACGGTTAACATCTTCGGTAAAGGCACTAATATAATCATCAGCAGGTTGAGTGATAATTTCTTCTGGGGTGCCAATTTGCACAATTGCACCATCTTTCATCACTGCGATGCGATCGCCAATTTTTAATGCTTCTTGGATATCATGACTGATAAATACAATAGTTTTGTGGAGTTCTTTTTGCAATCGTAGCAATTCATCTTGCATTTCCCGGCGAATCAAAGGATCCAATGCACTGAATGCTTCATCCATCAGTAAAATATCTGCATCTGTGGCTAAGGCGCGAGCTAAACCTACCCTTTGCTGCATCCCACCACTGAGGGAGGAGGGTAAGTAATCTGCCCATTCACCCAAACCTACTATTTTCAGGGTTTCCAAGGCTTTTTGACGACGTTTAGCCTTATCTATCCCCTTTACTTTCAGACCATACTCCACGTTTTCACTCACTGTTCTATGGGGAAGCAAACCAAATTTCTGAAATACCATAGACACTTTTGTCAGGCGAATTGCTCGCATCCGTCTCTCATCAACATGGGCAATATCTTCGCCATCTATATAAATACACCCACTAGTGGGATTAATCAAACGATTGATACAGCGAACTAAAGTAGATTTACCGGAACCAGACAATCCCATGATGACAAACAATTCACCTTGATTAATGGTAAAAGAGGCATCAGCAATTCCTAAAACATTCCCTGTTTCCTTAAGAATAGAATCTCTTGTTCCACCGGAGCGAAACAACTGGAGAGCAGCATGGGGTTTTTCTCCATAAATTTTAATCAGATGCTCAATGACAATTTTAGGCTCTGGATTTTTCATTATGCATTTTCCCTGTGATGTATAAATGCCTAAGTACTTGACAAGTACACAGTAATCGAAAAAATGAATTTTCACCAGATTGAGGGCTTTGATATGATGTTTTTAACCCTTCACTATAATTAACCGCAAGTCTGCGAGCTTCAATTCAGTTCCTCATGTAAGCGCAGCCTTTTCTTGGAGTACGTTTGCACACAACCAAGAATGAAAATACTTCTTCCCTATCCCCAACTCCTAACACCTAACCTCTATTTTTTAGCTAGAAGGTTTAAGCTAAGATATGATTTTTTGCTTCAAACTTAAAACTTCATAATTTTATCTAAACCCTTTTGTAAAATATTTTTTTTCATGGTTTTTGGCAATATCGCTGATGGTAGTTTTGGATTCAGGTGACGATAATAATCCCAAATTTCCCAGTAGGGACAACCTGGCTGAATCCGAATACCAGCCCAATGGAGATATTGCAAATTTTGATTGACAGTTGGATCGACTAGTATATTTTCTTGTTGTTGAAAATAGGGAGTTCCTGCCCAATTTCCTGGTGCTTTTCCATGTCTACGAACTATATTAAATCGCTGGGTAATGCGCTGTAAAAGCATGTAATTAATAATTGGTTGATCAGATGTTTTTTCCGAAAAATCAAAGTATTCTAAGTGTGCTGCACATTCAGCAAAAATTTCATACAAGTCATTTTCTGAGAGCAAGTTTTTCTTGGAGCCCCAAAACCCACCATTAAAAATATCTTTTAGTTCATCTTCATTAAAGACTTTATCTTCTAAAACTTTCGGTGTAAAGACATTTTTAATTCCACCAACATGTTGATAATCGCAACAAATAAAATCTGTTTGAGTTAAATAATTTAAATTATCAATAATTTTTTCAAATACAATAATATCAGTATCAATATATAAAAATTCTTCAAAAGGTCCAAACCAACAAGCTTGTTTGCGAAATTGATTAGGACGAGCAAAAAAATTGCCTCCAAAAAAATCATGCAATTGGTTTGACAAGCGATCTATAAAATCTAAGTCTTCGTATATTTCTACCCCATAATATTCATTAAGTGTGTTGGCAATATTGTGATATTGCTCATCATAAGGAATCATGATAATAGGGGTATCTGGATCATGTAATCTAATACTATTCAGAAGTGCGATCGCATGGTCTGTTACCTTGTCATTAGCAATAATGTAAATTCCCCGTTTCATTGATTTACCCTCAAGTTTATAATTTTAATTTTCTCAAAACTCGTTTACTTAAACTTGGCGGAGCATTATAAATTTTTGGCTCACCTGTAAACTTCGGTCGCCGTTCTGGCTCATGTAAATAACGATAATGTAAGAAAATTTCTCTGTAAGGAAAATCAATATTTTCCCCATCACAAACACGGTTAAATAATTTAGATGACAAACCAATGTAATGAAGATAAGTTAAGGGATTACCTCGGTCATATAAAATATAATTTCTGGTTTCAAAATGGGGAGAAATTGCACAACAACCAGTTCTTTGATCGCTTGGGAGATGATTGGCAAAATTGTAGCTAGAAATGCCTAATCCCATGACCATGTAATTGAGAATAGTTTGGTCAGGAGCCATATCATAAAGAACTTCTGCTTCTCCTTCTCTTAATTTGTCTAGTAACCATTCTCTTTGCTGGTAATTAAATAAGCCTTTTTTAGAGCCGTAAAAACCAGAACAAAATATTTCTTTTGCTAATCTTTCTGATGTAAATAATTCCTGTAATCTCGCCGAATCAGTACTATAAACGTGGGATAAATCTCTATATTGAAAATCATAAACAACCCAATCAGATTGATTGAGTCGAGCAAATATTTGCTCGAGTGGACTCATTAATAAAGTATCAGCATCCATGTATACAAAGCGGTCAAATGGTCCATCAAATGCACAATAACGCCGATGGGTACCAAATCGGAGGTATTCATCACTGCCTATTTTTTGCCAATGCTCTTTTGCTGTAGGATGAGCATCCCAGACATTACGAGCAAAATTATCCCATTCTTGTATTGAATTGCGATCGCAATAAATTTGTACGTTTGAACGATCAGCTATCTCCCCAGCAATTTTTGTTATATTATCATCATAAGGATAAATACAAATCGGCATTTCTTGACCATAAATAGCTTCAATACTATTGATTAAAGCTATGACTTGGTGATAAACTTTATCATTAGCTAGAGTACAAATACCATCCATAATAAGTAATAAGTAATAAACTAAAAATTAGTTACAAATTCTGAGAGCCAGTTGAGTAAATTTAATTTATGTAAAATAATTTGTCTAGCTTCTGCGATCGCATCTTTGGCTTCATACCAAACATCAGGAGTAGCAGTCATTTCTTGAATGTAATTAATGCCTTTTTCATCCAAGCTAGGTAAGCGCAAAAAGCTACCTGGCGGTAATAACTTATCCGCAGCACAACCACCGTAATAGATTGGTAAACACCAAGCAAGTAAAGCATCCCATAATTTTTCACTTACATACCAATTATTATCAGCGTAATTTTCAATTGCTAGATTGTAATAATAAGGAGCCATTGCATACCATTTATTCCCAATTTTACCCCTTGTTTGTGCCCATTCTGGCAAATTACGTCCAAACAAATCAAACTTGATATTATTAGCTTGTAAGGACTGTAAAAATTGTAGGCGTTGGCGATGGTTCGCTGTGCGGCTAATTCCAGAAGTTATCCAACTGCACATTTCTATCTTCTTTGGAGATGACATTTCATTTAACTCTCGAAATGAGTTGCCATGATACCAAATAGCAGGCATATAATCAGGAGTAGGAGCAAAATCATCGGGACCGGAAATATAACCACAATATTTTTGTGCTTCTTGATAATTAGATTTATTTCTTGCGATAATTTCCTTTAAAGGAGGCTCTCGTAGTAAATAAATAATTTTTTCTTTAGGTGTATGGTCCAATAATTTATGAAGAGTTAGTTTTGATTGAGGTTGCTGTTGACGAAAACGCTGCAACCAATTTTTTTGTTGGGAAGATTGAGGGAAGTCAAACTGATACATGAGCAAAAAGTCTGGCTTTGGTGCTGTAGCATGTATTCTAATATTGTCCCAAATGCCAAAATATTCTGGTGTTTGTTGCCATAACCAGTCATTTCTTTCAGACAGTCCTGAATAACTACTAATCATGCCAATGGTTGCTCTATTCATTATTTTTAGTTACCGTTATTTATATTTTGGTATGATTTAGGATTTAAATTTCATCAGATAATCTAGCAAATACAAATCATATTTATAAGCATTCTTAATTATTTTCTTTTCTTGCTCAGATATACTAGATAAGTTATCAACTAAAGAATGCAGAGAACAAAGGCAAGGATGAAGATTTGTATGAAATTCATCACAGATATTACTTAAGCCTTGGTGCTGGATAGTTAAAGTTTTATTTGCCTCTGCTACCGATAGTAATTCATCATTACTTTGTGAGCTCACAAAATTTTCAAAATGATCAATACCATAGCTCATTTTTTTGGCTGATAGAGAGGATTTTTCAATTAATCCCAGCCATTCTTGAGGATTATCTCCCATATTATCAAGCAGTAAGTTCAAAGAATCAATGATTGAGTTGAGAGGATTGCGAATTTCGTGAGCAATATGGATTAATTCTTTCTGGAGTTTGCTTGCTATTTTGGGAATAAGTTTAGTTTTATGACCTTCACCATTATCTTTACCAAATTGCATTGAGTACAAACGTGAGTAGTAAGCACCTTTTTGCAAAAGTTCTGTATGAGTTCCTACTTCCACTACCCGTCCTCGATCCAATACAGCTATTTGATCGGCTTTCTGTACCGTAGATAAACGGTGAGCAATCACTAAGGTGGTGCGAGTCTCTCCAGAAGCCAAGCTGCCACGACTGAGATTATCGATCGCTTCTTGGACTAAACGTTCGGAAACTGTATCTAAAGCACTGGTGGCTTCATCCAGAATCAGAATTTCTGGATCTTGCAATAGAGCGCGAGCAATTGCTAGTCTTTGTCTTTGTCCTCCCGATAGCATAACTCCGCGATCGCCAATAATAGTATCAAATCCTTGAGGTAATTGATTCACAAACTCATAAGCATTTGCTTTTTTTGCAGCCGTAATAATTTCTGCTTCCGTCGCTTCGGGTTCCCCATAGGCAATATTATTTTTGATAGAATCATTGAAAAGGAATGTATCTTGACTGACGATTCCCATAGCTTTACGTAGGGATTGGATATCAAACTCCCGTAAGTCAATATCATCAATGGTAATAGCACCAGTAATCGGATCATAAAATCTAGGTAATAAATCTGCTATGGTTGATTTTCCTGCACCAGAGCTACCAACTAAAGCCAGAGTTTTACCGCAAGGCAAATATAAATCAATATCTTGCAATACAGTTTGTTCACTATCTGGATAAGCAAAAGATATATTATGAAAATGTATACCCTTGTTTATTTTTTGTAAGTAATACTGCCATTTTTCATCAAAGGTTTATTTGCCCGATTGAGAAAATCAGCTACGATACTTACACTAGTAGAAGTATTAGCAAAACTGCTACGGAGAGAATTTAATTGCGAAATAAATGGCAATAATCTCAATAATACTAATAGATAAGTTAATAATATTGTGGAAATAGCAGTAATTTGTTCTTGAAATATGGCTTTACTCAACACAATAATTAACAGTAGGGAAGTAATTCCCATCACTTCACTTAAGGGAGTGATTGCAGCAGAGTTAGCCTGGGACTGAAAATCAGAACGTTCGCGATCGCGAATTAATTTTTGAATTTTTTTATACTCTTTTTCTTCATTTCCCGTAGCTTTGACTAGTCGAATGCCACTAAATACTTCCAGAACTGCAATTGAATAGGCTCGAGACATATCACTTAAGAGTTTGCCAAACTTTCGAGAACGGGTAATCGCGTATTGGTTGACTAAAGTGACTAAAGAGAGTAAAAATGTGGCTGCGATGGTTAATTTCCAGGAAATTGATAGTAGTAATCCAACAAAAACTAAAATTGTAATTACTAAAATAATTAATTTGATCACATTGCCAATCGCACTGGCTGTTCTAGAGACCTCTCCACCAATTCTGTTAATTAAATCACCAATTTTCGTTTTAGCATAGTAATCAATATCAATTTCTAATAATAATTTAATTCCAGCTTCTCTAATATCAGCAGTCAGTTTGCGCGTCAGGCTACTAGATACGAGATTACTCGCATAACTAGCTAAATTTTTTAAAATAATTATAAATAATATGGAACCTGTCATGATCCACAAACGGTAATGCTCTGGTAGATAATCAAAGGGTTCAATAATTAATTTTAGTACAGAAGGAGCATTTGATAAATTAATTTCTTGCCCTACTATTTTTAAAATAACTGGAACAATTAAAGCTGTACCAACCCCATTAAATAATGCTCCGGAGAAACCCAGCAATATAGTGAAGATAATTAATCCTGGATATGGCTTGGCAAATTTTAGTAATAATTGATTTTTAGGCATTGGGGTGTTGATGATTATCGAGCAAGAATATTAATGATGATTTTTGATTATTCCATTTAACTTATCAATACTTTTCGCAAAATTGTATTTATAAATTTCAAAAATTAGAGAATATATATTTTGCACCCCTGAAGTAAAAACAAGTAGAGTTTAGCCCTCATTTGTCTAACACCTCTGTTCAATTTAGGCTCATGAAGTATTTGGCTTACAACCGAGTAATTACTGACTTTAAGATAGATGCCATTGCCTCTATACTATATTTTTCCATACATCTTAATCTACCCCTCCTTCCTCGTTCATTGGCTATATCTAAATTCTCAAATATTAACTGAATTTGTGCAGCAATTTGTTCTGGAGAACTCGGTTCAATTAGATAACCAGTATCACCTAAAATTTCTGGGATGTCTCCTACTCTTGTCGATAATATGGGTTTAGCCATTGCCATACCATCTGATAATTTTAAGGGGAATTGAGCGCGAGCAGTGAGAGTATCTCGCTGAGGAACCACCACCATATGAGCTGCAGCTAATATTCCAGGCATTTGTTCTACAGAACATTTTGGTAACTTAATAATCCAATGTCTCCATTTTGCCATTAAGCGATCATCATAATCATCATATGGACTACCACCTACAATTACTAATCTTAAATCTGGCTGATTGAGCAAATCTAAAGCTAGTAATACATCTTCTACACCCTTATGAGGTCTTGGTGCTCCAGGAAACATCAAAATTCTATAGTTAGAAAGACCATAACGTTTCCTACTAATTTCAGGATTATATTTATCGGGATTGAATAAATCAGTATCTTTACCATTAGGTAAATAAATTCCACCAAAGCGTTGTTGGAGAAAACTAGTATCTATGGTGATTGCGTCTGCCTGATATAATAATTTTTCTATCCATATCAAATAAAGCGGATGATCGGGATTTCTTAATGCTCCATCCGGCTTAAAAATATCTCGATATAATTGTTTAATACTGGGATTATATTTCCATTCATCTCCTCCATGCCAGCTAAGTTCCCAGTCATCCATATCTACAATTACAGGACGCTTGGTTTGCAGTTTTTTGATTAAAGATAAACCAAAGCTACTTGGCTTTGGTTTAACTGCATAAATAATGTCCCCATTTATTTGTTTTAAAGCTGTAAAAACATGTCGCAAAAATTGAGGGTATTTATCGCCATTGACAGAAGTGATCGGAATATTTTCAGGAGGGATGGCGTATAATTCCTCTCCAAATAAAAAACCTACTATCTCAACTTCATAAGCTAGTTTTTTTAGAGCTTGGCATAGTAAAAATGCTCTGACAGCACCTCCACCAGATAAATCACTAACGACTAATGAAATCTTCATAATTGTTAGAAAAAATCTCGAACAATGGGACTTTTTGCACCGCTATAG
Organism: Calothrix rhizosoleniae SC01; assembly: GCF_900185595.1. Classification (GTDB taxonomy): domain Bacteria; phylum Cyanobacteriota; class Cyanobacteriia; order Cyanobacteriales; family Nostocaceae; genus Calothrix_A; species Calothrix_A rhizosoleniae. The sequence goes on along the minus strand of NZ_FYBH01000355.1, from coordinate 1,301 downwards.
ATAGAGGCTTGTGTTGCATAATCAACAGATCTTGTTGAATTTGCTCCAGTTTACTTCCTTGTTGTTTATGTCCCTTCCCTGTGTAATGAATGATATGACTTTTAAATCTATGTTGTATAGGTTCTTTACCTGGAGAATTAACTATATAGCTATTATTTTTTTGTTTATATTCTAGATATTTTTTGTATTTGGGTAATAACAGCTCTAGGAAGTTATTGCCTAAGCCCATCAATTTATTTATCCTATAATTAAAGCGCAGTTTACTATTTTTAGTCCCACTGGTATGGTTGAATTTATAGCCAATATCATAGATTGGGATACCTAATTTTTGGAGATGGTAGTTTAAAATAGTTTGATCGGGGAAATGTCTTTTCTCGCTTGACCATACTAAAAGATCGTGATTTTTTGCAAATACTTGACGATGACATTTTGAAATTACCATTACACCATTATTGATATATTCTCTCTTCCAGTCAATCTCTCCTAATACTTTTTGAATATCTTTGATTGCTCCGTCATGAAAGTATGTGTGTTTACTGACAACAAAAGCTCCAAACTGTTTCTCTGGTACAATCTCAAATAAATTTGGACATTTAGGTTGGATTATAATGTCTGTATCCAAATATATTATGCGCTCATAATCTTTTAATAAATCGTAAATTTGGTATTTTTCGTAATGAATATAATTTAAATTAAGTTGGGGAGTATTTATAACTATAAAATCTGCTTTTATTCTATCTGCATAAGCTTTTAATAAAGGATGAGTTATTTCTCCAAGTTTATAGGCATTTCCAATACATAGTGTAACTACAGCTTTCATTGATTCATTATTCCTCAATTAATTTAACATAGCCAACACCTGTTGATAAAATTGTTTATTGGCATCTCTACATTCTGCCAATGCCTCTGGATAAGTTGTTATATGCTGTAATTTATCCCGCCAATTATTCAGATCACACAAGGGGACTTTATACTTCAACGTATAGAATTTAGTTGAGAATGGAAAAGCCAAAACTTTTTTATTCAAGAGAATTCCCCAATACATTCCATGATATGTATTTGTCAAAATTGTCTCAGCCTGACCGAGAAATTTAATAATTTTACTGAACTCTAATTGAAATTCATCTTGTTGATGCCAAAAACTCATTTTTTTTAGCAATGATTTTTTTCGTGTCTTTGGAGAGTATTTATGATTACTCATTAAAGGAAAATCAGATATTTCTGTTGGTATTTTCCATCGGGAATTAGCATGTTTATAAACGACAAATTCATATTTATTCTTATAATTTTTGTCAAATAAG
>NZ_FYBH01000089.1 GCF_900185595.1 Calothrix rhizosoleniae SC01 | reverse complement strand
GACTAGTTAAAATGTTTTGTTTCTGGAGATTATTCAAGGCTGTAATGCCAATTGATCAATATTTTGGTATCTCTGCAATTCTAAAATAGATATTCCTAGTTATTTCTCAAATATACTGCCAAATATTGAATTTCTCAGATCGATTTAGATGAAATTTCCATGCTTCGGTATTTACGCAACTTCATCTTAACTTCACAGCTTCTTCATGAAAAATTAAAGAATAGCCTTATTTTCCCAGTATTTATAACGGTATTCTGGCAAAAGAAAGAAAAAATGTTGAAGAAACATTAACTTAAGTAAGGAATGTTTGCAGCAGTGATCCCACTATTAACGGATGTTTTACCTCCTGTTCCAGCGGTAATCAAACCGATGGAAGAAACTAACAATTCATCTATAGCTATAGATAAAGATGGGATTTTGATTTCTCTGAGAAATAGAAAGTTGAAAGTTTCTATGTCACCAAAGAAATCAAAGAGTAAATCTTTAGGTCGTCAATCAAGTAGAAAATCTTTACTGAGAAAACTCAGAAAATATTCTTCCCGTCGTCGTTATAGAAGAGGTATAGCTAGAGGTCGTAGACGCTATAGAAGGCTGTATTCCCGTCGTCGTAGATCGAGGAGAATATCCTATCGTCGTCGTAGATCGAGGAGAATATCCTATCGTCGTCGTAGGTCGAGAAGAATATCCTACCGTCGTCGCAGGTCAAGAAGAATATCCTATCGTCGTCGTTATAGAAGACCTTCATTACGTCAGAGATTACGAAGATATTCTGCCCGTCGTAGTTCAGGAAGATTTTATAATCCCTTACCAGGAAGAGTTGTAACGGGAAGATATGGATATAGAAGATATCCTCGACGAGGTATGCATTACGGAGTTGATCTGAGTGCTCCTCGTGGAACTCCGATTAAACCTGCTAGTTCTGGAGTTGTTTCCTATGCAGGCTATCAAGGAGGATATGGAAAGACTGTTGTGATTAAACACGGAAATGGACTTTCTACCAAATATGCTCACATGAGCAGAATTTTGGTGAGAAGAGGTACAACGGTCAATAAAGGTACGACCATAGGAAGAGTTGGCTCCACTGGTTTTAGTACTGGACCTCATCTACATTTTGAATTCAAGGTGAATAATTATCCTGTGAATCCATATCGGTATGTTCGCGGGTTCTAGTGGTAGTAAATCTCGATCTAGACTTGGAGCGTATACACTTAATTACTTGTACCTTTTGTCGTCGTACTAGTGATGTATTGACAGATATTTGAGGAAGAATAAGACGCACTAAGCGATCGCGAAATAAACAACCCCAAATCCAATTGATCAATACCAACAACTGATTACGAAAACCTGGGAGAATTAACAGATGTACTGCTAACCAGATTAACCAAGCTATTACACCTGTGAGTCTCACCCGACCCAAGTCTAAGACTCCATTATAACGTCCTAGAATTACCATATTGCCCATGTGTTGATAATACATGGGCAATAGCTTTTTATGTTGTATTTGGCGAATAATATTGCTGGCTGCTATTTTCCCTTGCTGTATGGCTACGGGTGCTAACATTGGCATTCCTGCTAAAGAAGCAAGGTCACCGACAATATAGACCTGTGGATGTTCGGGAACTTGTAATGTTGGTAGTACAGTTACTCGTCCATTAATATCTGTAGGTAATCCCCATGCTGTAGCTAAGGGGTTTCCAGTAACTCCTCCAGTCCAGATTGTTGTCTTTGTCGGTATTACAGTAGAACCTTGGAGATATACTGCTTCAGATGTTACTTGGGTAACACGCGATCGCAATAGTACCTCTACTCCCATTTTTTCCAATTGCAATTTGATATAAATACGCAATCTTTTGGGCATTTGAGGTACTAGGCTATCTCCAGCCTGTAAAAGAATGACTCTCACTTGACTAACATCTAAAGTGGGATAATCCTTGACAACAGCTGCAACCATCTCTCTTAAAGAAGCCGCCAACTCTACACCAGTGGCTCCACCACCAATAATCGTAAATGTCAGCAATTGTTGGCAAAGAGATGGATTTACTTCCAGAATAGCCTGCTCAAAACAACTGATAATCTGATTACGTAAATTTACTGCTTGTTCCAGTTTTTTTAAAGGGAAAGTATATTCTCTAGTTCCTGGTATACTTAAAAACTTAGAATTGCTACCTGTGGCAATAACGAGAAAATCATAGGGGATAAAATACTTGTCAGTTTGAATACATTGACTGCTGGTATCAATTTGCTTGACGTTTGCAGTCATAAACCGCACATTTTTAATATGCCGTAGCATACTGCGTATGGGGTAAGCGATCAGTTCTGGTTCTAGTTCCCCCGTAGCTACTTGATGCAATAGGGGAAAGGAAGTGTAATAGTTATCACTATTTAATAGCAACACATCTACAGGAGTATTAGCTAAAGCTCTAACTACTGATAATCCTCCAAAACCACCTCCAATAATTACCACCTGCTGACGTGACATTAATTAATCCAATCTAAAATTTTGATTATTATGCCACCAGATTAATTGAGGATTTATAATTTAGACAACCCAGAAATCTCTAGTCTTTGTTAATTATCTAACCATGCAAGCAATAAAGTCTGGATTATCCATAAGTAAAAACTATTATAAAAGTATTTGTTATAACCAGAAAAAGTAAGAGGAAAGGTGCAGGTAGCAGAGGAAAATGCCGTTTTCCTTCTGATCTTTTGGATCTTGCGATCGCAGGAAAAACTAAAACAAATACTTCGGTAAAATTATTTTGGTAAAACAAACAGGGAAAGGGCACGGCGTGGTTAATATAATTTATAACCAGAGAGATTGCAGATGCCGTGCCCCTACGGCAAATTTATCAGTTATATTGCGGAGTAAGATATCATTTAAATTACTCTTGCAACCAAGAAGTCATTGATGGTTGCCAACTAACTAAATCTTCATCCTTAAACCAGAGATTAACTTCTGTTTGAGCAGTTTCAATGGCATCAGAACCGTGGATAATATTACGACCAACACTGACTCCAAAATCTCCTCTGATGGTTCCAGGCTCAGCACTTAGTGGTTTGGTTGCACCAATCATTTTTCTTGCAGAAGCAACCACACCTTCACCTTCCCAAACCATTGCTACCACAGGACCAGAGGTAATAAATTCTATCAAGCTGGGAAAAAATGGTCTTTCCCGGTGAACAGCATAATGAGATTCCGCCAATTCCCGACTGACATTCATAAATTTCAAACCTATTAGGGTAAAACCTTTGCTTTCAAAACGGCGGATAATTTCACCCACTAGTCCGCGTTGTACTCCATCAGGCTTAATGGCTAAGAATGTGCGTTCCAAAACTATCTCCTTAAAACTAAACAAATTGTCCTTTATACTTTGTCATTTATCGTCCCTCTCCTGAATCAAAAGAGGGAAAGATTTTTATCTCACAAAAAGCGAGGGCGAGGTTGCGGGATAATCCATTCACCAACAAATCCTGATAAATAATGAATCCAAATCTCATAAAATAGATTTTTCTTCATTGATTTATTCTTCACCTTGAAGACGACCAATCAGAGTTTATCTCACAAAGTATCTTTCGGTGTAAGTAAGTCGGCACAATAAAACCAAACTATGTGAAGAATAGTAAATAAGCCTAAAACCCTTGTTCCCCCTGCTCCCTGCTCCCTGCCCCCTGCCTTATCCAAACGATAATTTTTTACGCCAACCTACTTATTTTCGCAGTGAGATGAATAAGTTAAATTGTAAGTTTGTGGGTGACTAGTAAAGGTAAGGAAGATATGGAAGCTGAATTAACTGTGACAGCTAATGAGGTGGTAAAGTTATCCTCCAATGGACATCAAACAGAAGTGAATCAGCAAAATCAAGATCAGGACAAGAAAAAGAAAAAAAAATCTTCGTCCAAGAATCTCTCCACATCCAGTATTTGGAGAATAGAAGATAGTGAAGCACTTTACCGTATAGAGGGTTGGGGACAACCTTATTTTTCCATTAATGCAGCTGGTCATGTAACTGTTTCTCCCAAAGGCGATCGCGGTGGTTCTTTGGATTTGTTTGAGTTGCTACAATCTTTAAAGCAGCGTAATTTGGGTCTACCGATGTTAATTCGTTTTTCCGATATTTTGGAAGACCGAATCAAAAGGTTAAATGCCTGTTTCGACCAAGCGATCGCTCGCTATAATTACTCTGGTATCTATCGTGGTGTATTCCCGGTCAAATGTAACCAGCAACGTCATTTGATTGAGGATTTAGTGAAATTTGGTCAACCCAATCAATTTGGTTTAGAAGCTGGTTCCAAGCCAGAATTAATGATTGCTCTGGCTTTATTAGATACCCCAGGAGCATTGTTAATTTGCAATGGCTACAAGGACGAGGAGTACATTGAAACAGCAATGTTGGCTCAAAAGCTGGGACAAACCCCAATCATTGTCCTAGAGCAAATTGAAGAGGTGGATCTGGTAATTAAAGTTAGTCAGCAGTTAGGAATTAAACCCATTGTGGGTGTGAGGGCAAAACTTAGTACCCAAGGTATGGGAAGATGGGGAACATCTAGTGGCGATCGCGCTAAATTTGGATTAACGATTCCGGAAATTATCCGCGCTGTAGATAAATTTCGAGATGCCAATTTGCTGGATTCCCTGCAACTATTACACTTTCACATCGGTTCCCAGATTTCTGCCATCAATGTAATTAAAGATGCCATCCAAGAAGCCAGTCGGATCTACGCTGAATTGGCTTTATTGGGGGCAAACATGACCTACCTTGATGTTGGTGGTGGACTGGGTGTAGACTATGACGGCTCCCAAACCAACTTCTATGCCTCCAAAAATTATAATATGCAGAACTATGCCAACGATATTGTGGCAGAGTTAAAAGATACCTGCGAAGAGAATAAATTAACCGTACCAACACTGATTAGTGAAAGTGGTAGAGCCATCGCTTCCCATCAGTCCGTTCTGATTTTTGATATTCTGAGTACTAGCGAAGTACCTTCCATCCTCCCAGAACCGCCACAGGATGGAGAATCCCAAGTAATTACCTACCTCTGGGAAACTTACCAATCAATCAATCAGAATAACTATCAAGAGTTTTATCACGATGCGGCTCAATTCAAAGAAGAAGCCATCAGTCGTTTTAATCTAGGGATTCTCAGTCTCAGGGAAAGAGCCAAAGCCGAACAATTATACTGGGCTTGTTGTCAAAAAGTACTCAACATTACTAGACAGCAAGAATACGTACCCGATGAACTGGAAGATCTAGAAAAAATTATGGCTTCCATTTACTACATTAATCTTTCAGTGTTTCAATCAGCACCAGACTGTTGGGCGATCGATCAACTCTTCCCCATTATGCCCATTCACCGCTTGGATGAAGAGCCTACACGTCGGGGAATTTTGGCAGACCTCACCTGTGATAGCGATGGTAAAATTGACCGTTTTATCGATCTCAGGGGCGTGAAATCAGTCTTAGAACTACATCCATTAAAAAGCGGAGAATCCTATTACCTAGGCATGTTTCTCAATGGAGCTTATCAGGAAATAATGGGCAACTTACACAATCTATTTGGCGACACCAACACAGTTCACATTCAACTCACTCCTAAAGGCTACCAGATTAAGCACGTTGTCAAAGGTGATACTATGAATGAAGTTCTAGGTTACGTGCAGTATGACACTGAGGATATGGTCGAAAATATCCGCCAGCGTTGTGAGCAAGCCTTAGAAGAGAAGCATATCTCCCTGGCAGAATCCCAAAAATTACTACAAACCTATGAAAAGAGTTTAAGTAAATATACGTATTTAGTTAGTTAAATGGTAAGGTGGAAAACCTCACCAAAAGGACAAGGGGCAGGGAGCAGAGGGGAGATAAACCTCATAAAAAATGTAGAGAGCAGCGCCGTCTTGGGGTCTCCCCCATGAGCGACTGCGGAGGGCGTGAATCACTTTGGCAGGAAAGATTCACAATCCTTCTCCCTTGCTCTCTGCACCCTGCTCCCCTGCCTCTTCTGTCCCTGCTCCCTGCCTTTTCTAGGTATTATAAGTTACCGTTAGTACCAAGTAATTCTGCGATCGCTTGTCGTTCCACAGGGGTTTGAACCGGTGGAGCTTGACGAGCATCAGTAATTAACCAATCCAAAGAGGCTTCTTGGACATCAATAGTAGCTCCAGTTTTATCAACGCAATAGCGTCCAAAAACCAGTTTATCAACCAAGCGGACACCAGGACCTAAACGAGACCATTCAAAAATCACACTGTTTTCTACCGTTGCATTATTGCAAATCCAGCAATTGGGTCCAATCATCGCTGGACCAACGATTTTAGCCCCATCTTCAATTCTGGTCATCCCACCAATATAAACTGGACCAGTGATGTCAACCTTGTCCCAATTGACAGCCACATTCAAGCCAGTATAAATCCCAGGAGCAACCTCTTGACCGGGGATTTCCACATTTTTAATTTCTCCAGACAAGACACCACGAATTGCCCGCCAATAATCTGGGACTTTACCAATATCTACCCATTCAAAATTCATTGGTAGAGCATAGAAAGGAGCCCCTATCTCTACTAATTTCGGGAATAAGTCACCACCAATATCGTACTCGACACCGGAAGGAATATACTTGAATACCTCTGGTTCAAAAATATAAATACCAGTGTTGATATTAGTGCTTAAAGCTTCTTCTACTCTGGGTTTTTCCTGGAAAGTTTTCACCCGTCCATCATCATCAGTTACCACCACACCATAACTGGAAACTTCTTCACGGGGAACAGGCTTAGTAATAATAGTCGCAATTGATCCTTTGGCTCTATGCCATTTAACAGCAGCAGTTAAATCTAAATCAATTAATGCATCTCCACATAACACCACAAAGGTATCATCGAAAAACGGATAGAAGTCTTGAATTTTTCGCATACCACCGGCAGAACCGAGGGCTTCTCCCATTAATGTCCCATCAACAATACGTCCTTCAAAAGAATAGGCTATTTGCACACCAAACCTTTGACCATCACGGAAATAGCCTTCAATTTCATCAGCCAGATGGCTCACATTTACCATGATTTCGTCAAATCCGTGTTGACGCAGCAATTCCAGTAAAAATTCCATCACAGGCTTTTGCAGGATAGGAATCATCGGTTTGGGAATTGTGTAGGTAATCGGACGCACACGAGTACCTTTACCAGCCGCGAGAATCATCGCTTTCATAAAAATTTATCCCTCAACCACAAGCCAGGTTACTATACTATGATCAAATAATACTTAATCATCCGTGGATTGACGATTACTACCATCCTTCCAAGTAAGGAGAAAGTAATTTCTACCACTTTCGGCAACCATTAGTATAACTAGAGATAACTAGATCCGGAAATATCAGACACTAAAATTATCCAACTTCCATCACTCCTTCCCTTGAACACTTCTTCCCTCCATACAAATTTATACCTCAACTAAAGATAATGCGGATGATAAGTTACTACTATGTTCTTGAGCATCGGCAATCAAGCGAATTTTGACATCTTGGTAAAATTCTTCTTGGATTAACTCAACCTTGGATTGAGCTGAAAGTAACAAAAGTGCCCAAAAAACGCTGACAATATAACTATTGGGTGAATGATGGCTGGAAGAATTTGGATCTAGTTGTTTAGTTTGAGTCCAAAGTTCGACTAATTGTTCCAAATTCAGCCAATTTTGCCGAAGACAAAGCTCATCTGCTTTCAATTGCAACACCTGCTCTAGTTCACCAGCCACTTCTGTTAAATTTTCTTGGTGTGCTAAGTCTAGAGCCGCTCTCATGGTTTTGACAGTGGCTTGTTTTCGAGTGCGAACAGGCTTCTCAACACTTTGTATTTTTTGCAGCCTGTCTGCCATGATATGCAATTGTTCAATTAATTCTGTCAGGGATACCCGACGTTTAGGAGGTGGCATTGCTGCTGGACGACGGCGCAATTGCTTTTCTAATGGCAATCTTACCCCATGATATGAAATGCCGTCCATTTCTTCTAATAGGGACTCTTCTGGCAATATTTCTGCTTCTTCAGCAGCAGATTGCAATTCCATCAATGAGTTTGCTTTAAACAGTACCAACATTGATGCTGATAAAAAAGCTTGTCCTGATTGAGATAAATCAGATTCATAACCTCTAGGAGTAGATTCTGTTACCATAAATTCCAAGTAACGATCAATCACTTCAATTACTTTTACATCCCAAGGATCTATTTCTCCTTGTTCTGCCTGCTGAATCAGCTGAGTAATTGTTTCCAATAATTCCGAAGCATCCATTAACAATTTCCAGTGACAATAAGGAGTGGGGAATCGGGAGTGGGGAGTCGGGAGTAGGGAATGGGGAGTGGGGAATCGGGAGTGGGGAGTCGGGAGTAGGGAATGGGGAGTGGGGAATCGGGAGTGGGGAATCGTTCACAAAAAGTAAGGGGAGCAGGGGAGTAAGGGAGATAAGGGGAGCTTCCAGGAATAAATTCGGCTAATAGGTAAAGGGTATGTTATAAATTGCATTTTAGTACTGCTGGAGGGGAGTCATTTAATTTTGCAGATGTCTTATTTTTAAAGCTAAATCTTAGCATCAGATAAAACTATCACAATATTTAATTTTTGCAACAGCACCATCAACCCCAGGGGTGATGAAAATTGTTTTTTATTACTGGTAATTCACTACGTGTTTTGGAATTTACAAGTTACCTCTTCCTTCTCGCGTAGCGAGTTAATGAGATGAAAAATCATTGTCCAAAGTGATCCCAGAAGATATGCCCATACCTTTTTTTTGTTTTTGTACTGCCTCAAAAGTTTCCTTAATTGTGCCAGCAATAGGTACTGCAACTAATGTTCCCAGCAAGCCGCCAATTTCAAACCCGACTAAAATAGAAACGAAAATCCAGATGGGATTGAGTCCAGTTACATTACCCAATAATTTTGGTGCTAGGAGATTATCTTTGATTTGTTGTAAAATTATGGACACCAAAGCAACTTGAAAGGCTAACCACCAGCTTTGCAACAGTACTAAAAGAGTGGCAATACCAATACCAAGAGTTGCTCCCACAAAGGGAATGAGTTGGGATACACCAATGATAATGGCTAGTACCAATCCAAAGGGTACTTGGAGTATTAAGAAAATGGGAGTCAGGGTGAATACCATAAACAGCCCTAGCAATAGCTGGCTGAGAAAGAAATTATGGAAATTTAACCGTAAAGATACGCTACAGGGCAATCTAATTTGCGGTGGCAATAGGTTGAATAATCCATCCCAGACGCGATCGCCATACAATAGCATGTAAAATGCCAATACTGTAACTAATACGAAATTAATAGATACGGATACAAGTATACTAGCTATGCCAACAGCAGCAGAAGCTAGGGTTTGGATTAATTTCTCAATGTTGGCATTTATTTGAGTGGTGAATACATTCAGATCTATTGGTAAACGCCTCTTTTTCGCTAAGTTTTGCAGGTACTCTAAGTTGTTTTGAGAACTGCTTAACCAGTCCGGAATTTGGTCTAACAGTTGAATCGTTTGATCGATGACTACGGGTACCAAAGTTATACCCACAACTATGACAATGGCTAAACTGAGGAATAAGACAATAATTATGGCTTGTGTACGAGAAAAACGTACTCGCTGTAAAAAATTGACTGGATAATTCAGTAAGAATGCCATAATTGCGGCAAGACTAAAAATAGTAATGGGATTACGAAAATATTTAAACAATTCAGATAGCAGCCAGACATTGAGGGCAATAATAGGACCGCTAAGACCGTAAATTAGCAGGTTTTGTAGGGAAGTCCAACGGCGCATTTGATACCATCTATTTGAGAATCTATTGGACAAAGTAGGTAGTCAGTTAGTTGATGCCAATCACCATCATAGATATTTTTATTAATTAGACAGCATATATGCCTAATTGTTTGCAAGGAAATAAATGACAATGGAAAAAACTATAGCTGAACTCCGCAAGGATTATACTTTGAAGGGGCTGAGTGAAGATGAAATGAGCCCCAATCCTTTTAAACAATTTGCTGTTTGGTTTGAACAAGCATTAAGTGCCGAATTACCAGAACCAAATGCCATGACTGTAGCTACTGCTACTCCAGACGGTAAACCTTCGGCAAGGATTGTACTTCTGAAAGATTTTGATCCCAGAGGTTTTGTTTTTTATACCAATTACCATAGTCATAAAGGATCAGAATTAACCAATAATCCCCAAGCCGCACTGGTGTTTTGGTGGGCAGAATTGGAACGTCAAGTACGTATTTGTGGAGAGGTGGAAAGAGTTTCTGCCGAGGAGTCAGATAAGTATTTTTACAGTCGTCCCCTCAATAGTCGCTTGGGTGCTTGGGCTTCTGAACAAAGTCAGGCGATCGCTAGTCGAGATATATTAGAGCAAAGGTTGCAAGAATTACAACTCAAGTATCAAAATCAAGATGTACCCCGCCCTCCCCATTGGGGAGGTTGGCGAGTAATCCCCAAAGAAATTGAATTTTGGCAGGGACGACCTAGTCGCTTACATGATCGCTTGCGTTATACCCTAGTAGACTCAGGTAATTGGCAAATTGAGCGTTTATCACCCTAGGGGAAGAAAGCAGGGGAGCAGGGGAGATAAATCTATCCTTATGAGCTTTTCTTCCCTTGTACCTTGCTCCCTAATCTACACCTAAAATTATAAAAGTCGGGAGGAGGCAGGGTTTTAGATGTTGATTTCGCGAGGATGATCAAAGAGGTTTAATCTTGAGTGATTGAGGGAGTTGTGGCTGTCTGGATATCATGTTTGATATTTTCATTGTGCAGCCGCTCTATCCCTTCTATCCCTAGAGTATATTTGCAAAAATCATCCACTTGTGCTTGATAGATTTGACCCTGTCTACCAAAACTAAATTGGGATGCAGCAATTACCATTTCTCGACGGGATAGTTCAACGGCTAGCCAGCGAATCGCTGGTTTTAACAGTTGCCGATATCGGTCTTTCAAATCTGGCTGAGACAGCTGATCTGCTCCAGATTCCCAGACAGTGTATATTTTAGAGGCTGCGTTACCTTGTAGGTCGCTAATTTCAAAAGTAATACCCAACTTGTGATGTTCGTTACCCTGACTTTGCAGAATACTGGTAACTTTTGTTCCTCGAGGCGGAAACATTACATGCAGTAATTGCACTGTCGAATCGAGTTGATCTGGTGTAAATTTTTGCAATGAAGCAATTAAATCTGCCAGTCTTTGGTCTGGAAGGGTTTTAGGTAAGGGTAATTTATTAGTAAGACGAGGAACATTATTTTCCAGGGAAACATATTGCTGTTTTATCTGTTGATGAACAGTATTCATTTCCTGAATTAGGTTTTGTCTTGCCAATTGACTCAAACCCGGTAAAACCAGATCCATCTCGGTTGTACCAGTGGCGTTATTAAAATTATCAATAATCAATTGGGATGGACGATTAATAATCAGCAAAATAACCCGGTAAATTACCAAAATACAGAGGAATCCAGCCAATACCTTGGCGAGGAAAAAAATAATGATTGTCAAGCTTTTATCTAGCTGTTCTAAATCTGTGGCTAATTTACCAACCTGGTGAATTTTTGTCTGTTGGGAGATTGGGGTAGGGTTTGCTGGTTTGACTTTTTCATCACCTATGGGTAGAGGAGTTTGGGCAGATACAGTGGGATGCACCAGTAACAAAGCGAACATTAATAAAAATCGGACTTTCACTATTTCAATTAGCTCTGGTATGACATAAGTATAAAGTGTGCCCGAATTATAATACATTGATGGGTGTGGTATTGATAGAGATTTTCAGTTATTCTCTCACTCCATCACACCTTCATTCCTAACTTGGGGAGGAGTCATATAGTTGTATCGCAGATAAATCCCTGCTGCAACCAAGACGATGATCAATAATGTGCCAATACCTAGGGGATTAGGAAGCCAGAATAGGACTTCAATGTGATTAATTTCTCCTGGATTGAGTCGCCAAGTGAGTTGATTTTGCTGTTTTTCGGGTTGGGGTGCATCTTCTGTGGTGGAAATATTATTTGCTCCCCAAGGTGTTTTCAAGCTAAATTCTAGATCGAGAATAGAGTCAGCATTTGACAATACATTACCTTGACTGGAAATCAAACCTAGCGATCGCAAGTCTAAATCATAAACGAAGTGATCCTGTTCTATAAGGAAAAAGTTTTTTTGCTCTAAGCGTAGGTTTGATTCTAGCTGGGGAATTTCCGATTCATTATTTGCATCGTCTGGCTGATTTGCTTCATCTTGGTTTGGGTTGAAAAATTGGTTAAACTTGGTTTGCAGTTCTTCCCCATTGCTAAAAGGGATGTGGACAATCACTTCTTCCCTGGAAAGTCGCTGGATTTTACCTTCCATCTTTTGGGCGCGATGCTCAATGCTATTTAACCACTCATAGACTGTTTCACCACTAAAACTGGTTAATCTTTGCCCTAATTTAATATGTTGTACCAATTCTCCACTATTGGAGTTGTCAAAGGTGACACCCAAGTCATATTTAACACAGCCCGACAGCAGTAAGGATGCAAATAAAAAGATAAATACATTCCTCACTGGCAATAAACTTTTAAGTTTCGCCAACCATTTCATTATATTAATCCTCTTGTGATCAGTTAAAAATATATGGTGATCTGCTGTTATATAATGCGACTGTGGGGATTTTGTTTATAAACTTAACCAAAGTAAACTGGCGACAATAATCGCGATCGCCATCAAAGCTACCCAAATAAAATTATTATCCTGAGTATTTACCTGGCTGAGATCAATTATTTCTGGTTGGGGTGAAGCTTTACCCTGAGAAGATGGGGAAGTTCTCACAGGAAAACTGGCTGGGGATTTATTGTCCGAGAGATTGGAAAAATCGGGAATTTTTGTCATCCATTCTTGGGGACGCTCTAACTTTGGTGCCGTGAGGATATAATGTAAACGCTTTGCTTCCTTATTAGTTTCAAAATTAGCATGTCTCTTGAGTTTTTCACATAAAGCGATCGCTTCTTCATTTCGTCCTGCGGCTTCATAGGCTGTTACCAACCAAATTTGCACATCCCCAGACAATTTCGTATGTGGTGCTAATAAAGCACCCGCCTTTTCCAATTGCTCTACAGCTTCCCGGTAATGGCCATTTTCAAAAGCAATTTTCCCTTTTTGATAGCGGTTTTTAGCAATTTCTAAACTTTCTGAGCTCACGGTTTATATACCAATCTGCACCTTATCCATTGTGCCAAGATTGCTCATGTTTGTGGCATGTTGGGAAAAATTGCAACCTACACCAACTCTTTGTAACAATATACTTAATAATGCTTAATTTTTAACCTTGAGTGCGATCATAATTTCTCGTAGGTTGGTTGGGACCAAGTGGAACCCGACATAAGACATGGTACCAATAGAGATTATTTAAACAACTATATACTTAATTGTTCGCTAAAAAAACACTTCAAACCTTGATATAAATCTCACTTTAGGGAAGAATATAAATATTAAAGATTGCGATCGCAAATTTTATTCACTCTCTACAAATACCAAAATGTTGGGTTACGCTCCACCTAACCTACCCCTAAATTATAAATTCTAAATTTTCACAACCTTGATTGTTCTCAAACTAGTATCCGCACAACCACTGATAAATCCTCCCATACGTTTAATTTGTTGCAAGTATGCCAAAGCCTCCATAGAAATAGCCTCTCCCGGCATGATTATGGGTATTCCTGGAGGATAGGGGCAAACAATTTCCGCACAAATGCGATTGGAAAGGGTCTTACTCTCCATAGGTAAGGCTTCTGTATGGGCAAAAAATGCCTCCCGTGGCAGCATTAACATGGAATTACTAATATGTGTAAAATCATGCCAAGCTGACTGGGATAACTTGACGTGGGTGTGGTTCAATGGTTGACGATATTCTTGGGCGAGAATAACAAACCCTTGAACTAAATAATTTATATCTTCTTGGGTATTACCCAAACTAATGATAAAAGTAAGATTATGGAGGGATGCAAGCTCACAGGTAATGCCCAGGTGCTCATCCAAAATTTCCTCTGCGGCAAACCCTGTTAAACCTAACTCAGAAACCCTCACAGTTAAGCGAGTTTGATCTAAAGTCACAAAACCAGGGGATGATAATTTAGGTACTTCTAACACCGATAATCCCGGAATCTGACTAATATGACTTCTTGCTTGCTCTGCTAATTGCAATGTGCGAGACATTAATTCTTCCCCACAGACAGCCATCTGCTGCCGTGCTGCATCCAAGGAAGCTAAAAGTAAATAGCTGGGGCTGGAAGATTGTAATAATTGTAAAGCTTTATGTACCCGATCTTGGTCTATTATCTCACCTTGGATATGTAACATAGATGCCTGGGTCATAGCACCTAAAACCTTGTGGATAGATTGGATAGTTAAATCTGCGCCTGCCGCCAGAGCTGTGGTGGGGAGTTGTTGATGAAAAGCAAAGTGTGCGCCGTGTGCCTCATCCACCAATAGGGGTATATTATACTGGTGGGCAATATTCGCGATCGCATCCACATCTCCACAAACTCCATAATAGGTGGGATACACCATCATCACTGCTTTAGCATCAGGATGCATTTCTAGGGCTGCGGCTACTCCTTGGGGTGTAATACTATGGGCAATATCCAGCACTGGGTCATATTCTGGATTGACAAAAATGGGGATGGCACCAGAAAGAATTAAACCGGAAATTGCCGAAGTATGAACATTACGGGGCAAAATAATTTTATCCCCACTGCCACAAGTTGCTAAAATGGCTGCCTCTACCCCACAGGTAGAACCATTAACTAAAAACCATGTATGTGAAGCACCGAAAGCTTGTGCTGCTAATGACTGAGCTGCATGAATCACCCCTGTAGGTGCAAATAGATTATCTAACGCCGTTAACTCTGTTAAATCAGCGCGAAACACATCTTTACCAAAATAGGCAGTTAATTTAGGGGAAATTCCTTGTCCTAACTTGTGTCCAGGGGTGTAAAATGCGGTGTGGGGTTTATTCGCACAATCCCAAAGAGTATCTAATAGAGGGGTGTTGGTGGGAGAGAATTCCGAATTGCAGTTTAATGGCATGAGGATAATAATAGGATTGAGATTAATGGTGCAGGTAACGGTACACCAAAAAAAGAGGGAAAATAAAAAGTTCTCATGTTAGGTTAGTCCCTTAGTGGTTTGTCAACCTTGTTTATACGGACACAATCTGGATTGTCCAATCAATCTACAATCTAAAATCTAAAATCCAAAATGTTAAGAGCTGGTATTGTCGGACTTCCCAACGTCGGAAAATCTACTTTATTCAATGCTTTGGTGGCTAATGCCAAGGCGGAAGCTGCGAACTTCCCTTTTTGTACCATTGAACCGAATGTCGGTGTCGTTTCAGTACCAGATGAGCGGTTAAATGTTTTAGCTGATATTTCCACATCCAAACAAGTGGTTCCCGCACGGGTGGAATTTGTGGATATTGCGGGGTTAGTGAAAGGTGCGAGTCAGGGGGAAGGTTTAGGAAATCAATTTTTGTCTAATATTCGGGAAGTAGATGCGATCGTTCATGTAGTAAGATGTTTTGAAAATGATGACATTATTCATGTTGCTGGTTCTGTAGATCCAGCCAGGGATATTGAAACAATTAATTTAGAATTAGTTTTAGCAGATTTGGGACAAGTTGAAAAACGTATAGAACGCACTCGCAAACAAGCCCGTGCCAATAAAGAAGCGCAGGCTGAATTGGCAATTTTGCAAAAATTAGCGGCGGCTTTAAATGAGGGGAAATCTGTTCGCCAAATAGATTTAACTGAGGAAGAATTTGAGGTAATTAAGCATCTAGGAATGTTGACTGCCAAACCCATTATTTATGCAGCTAATGTTTCTGAAGATGACTTAGCTACTGGGAATGAATTTGTGGAAAAAGTTAGGGGAGTGGCAGCAAAAGAGAATGCTCAAGTTGTAGTTATTTCCGCCCAAGTAGAAGCAGAATTAATTGAATTACCAGAGGCAGATAGGGCAGATTTTCTCGAATCTCTAGGAGTAGAAGAAGGTGGTTTAAAATCCTTAATTCGTGCTACTTATACTCTGCTTGGTTTGCGGACATATTTCACTTCTGGGGAGAAAGAAACCCGTGCTTGGACAATTAAAGCTGGAATGTCAGCACCCCAAGCTGCGGGAGTCATTCACACTGATTTTGAGCGGGGATTTATTCGCGCAGAAACCGTTGGTTATGATGATTTAGTCAATTCTGGCTCTTTGGGTTCTGCGAAGGAAAAAGGATTAGTTCGTAGTGAAGGGAAGGAGTATATTGTCAAGGAAGGGGATGTGATGTTATTCCGTTTTAATGTTTAATGATTTAATCCTCAATCTCCCCTACCCACAAAAACTACAGAAATGGTAGTTTATCGTCAAGATTCTACCATTTCTGTGATTATCAAAATTGTAGTTACGGTATTGGAAGCAACAGCAACAAAGGTTGTATCCCAGACTAGTTAAGTTATTGCCTAGAGATGCTATTTAGCTGATTAGCTACTGCATTTAGATAAATACGATTATTAATGGTGTCTGGAGATAGTCTACCAAGAGCGATCGCACTTTTGACTAAATCTTCAGCACTAATATCTCCATATCTGACACGATTTACAAATGCACCATTGCTAGGAATACCTTGCTCTTGAAAATATCCTTGATAACCGAGAAAAACAAGGTTAAATGGTTTAACATTTCTAGTTACTTGATTGCGGCTCTCTTGGGAACTGGTAGCAATTTCTCTAGCAAAAACAGGTGTAGCAGCAGTTGTCAATAAAAGGGTTCCTAAGCCAGCGATTAAAAAACGTTTCATAATAGTTTCTCCTGTATCAGTTCAATTCCAGTGATTTAGTTTTCGTCCTTAATTACTAGAATGGCTGAGCAAACTGAGGAGGCTATGATTGGTAAATGAGAAATGGGTGAGAGTTAAGTAAGAAAATTTTCATATAGCACTACACGCAAGTAATAAGTTTACTGCTCATAAGTTTGATGCTTTAACAATGTCTGTGCCCTAATTGGGTAGTACCATAACATTCATACCAAATACCGTGTAAACTGCAAAGTTTTTTTCTATCAAACGCCATACCATCGTATCGGGAAAAATCTTTTTCTTGTCTACCAATTTCAAAATTGTTGATATATTCTCGAACAATGGATTGGGGAGAACCTGTTGTTTGACAAATTTGTTCAAGATCCATTCCCTGAGAATATAATGCCAAAATCAGATATGGTTTACCCTTGCTAATTCTTCTCGGTTCAGTCAAGTAGCGATAGGGAAGCAGAATGAACCAATGCATATTATTAGATGCAGTTGATTTTTTCAAAGATAGTCCCACCCTAGCAGTAGAAAATATTGGCTTTACTTGTCCTACGGGTACTGTTTCCAATCGAAGAATATGATTCTGCTCCCAAGCTCTAGCCTGGGCGATTTTTTCATCCAGAGCAGCAACGCTGTTAGTATTGGTTTGGGCTAGTAAATAGTCTACACACAAGGATGGGCCACAAACTATATTCCCATTCAATGTTTGGAGACTGCGAATCAGAATACCTCCATATGCATGGTAATTACCAAACGTCAAATCTAACCCTTTAAAAGTTCCACCTTTATAACTTTCACCCTGACGATGAAAATACCATTTTCCTGGTTCGGTTTGTAGATTATCTCGATGGGTAAAGAAATCTGGGTGTATGGGAGAAAAATAATAAAATTCTATTTCTACAAGTCGGTGGGGTATGTTATTTACTACAAGTTGGGAATGGTTCAATAAATTTTGAGCAATATTAATAAACCAGTTCTCAATAGTATTTATACTCGTTTGATTCTCTGGCTGTTGTAATATTTTTTGCCAATCTAATGCCATTTTGGATTTTAGATTTTAGATTTTAGATTTTGGATTGTGAAAGAGCTTGACTTATATCATGTCTGCCTGATTACTTGTAATATTGCCATCCATGCAAAAATCACCCAAACTCTTTTTTCCCCCTGCCCCCTGCCCCCTTGCAGTCCTAATGATAAGTATTTAACCGGACATGATATTGGTTATTGAAGGGATGAATCGTAATCTGATAGGATTTTCAAGGCGCAAATCTTAACCATACTCACTATTAAATTACCATGTCATCAGCCATTGATAGCCAAGACATAGCAGCCATTCAAGCTGTACAAACAGGAGTAGCATTATACGATCGCAGTCATTGGGGACGGGTGAAAATTGCAGATGAAGATCGCTTACGATTTTTGCATAACCAAAGTACCAATGATTTCCTTACTCTCCAACCAGGACAAGGTTGTGATACAGTTTTTGTTACATCCACTGGTCGCACTATCGATTTAGCTACAGCTTATGTGCAAGATGATGCGGTGATTCTCTTGGTATCCCCCCAGCGCCGTCAATTACTGATGGAATGGCTAGATAAGTATATCTTTTTTGCTGATAAGGTAAAACTAAGTGATATTACTGAATTTACTGTCACCTTTAACCTAATTGGTTCTGGTAGTGATGCAGTGGTGGAAAAACTGGGAGCAGGAGAACTGATTGGTAAACCATATGCTAGCCACCAAATAGTTTCTTTACCATCGGTGGAAGGTATACGAATTGCTGTGGGTAGTGGTTTGACTACTCCTGGATACACCCTCATGTTTCCCATCACAGATAAAGACAAGGTACGGGAACAAATCTTAGAATTGGGTGCAGTGGAAATGAGTGATCGCGCCTGGGATATGTTACGTATTTTACAAGGACGACCAATGCCAGATTCAGAATTAACAGATGATTATAATCCTCTAGAAGTTGGCTTATGGCAGACTATTTCCTTTAATAAAGGCTGTTACATCGGACAGGAAACCATTGCTCGTCTCAATACCTATAAAGGGGTGAAACAATACCTTTGGGGCATTCGCCTCACAGCTCCGGCAGAACCAGGCACTTTAATTACCATTGGAGAAGAGAAAGTAGGTAAAATTACTAGTTATACTCCGACTGGGGATGGTCATTTTGGGCTTGGTTATGTTCGTACTAAAGCTGGTGGTGTAGGTTTACAAGTTCAAGTTGGTGATGCTGAAGGGGAAATTATAGCAGTACCTTTTGTCTCCCATGAGTATCCTAGTTAGAGCTTGTTGTTCCCGTAGCGCTGTCAATAAAGACTCAAAATGGAAGAATAATGGCATCTTCTCGATCCCATCCCGCACCTTGACAAAAATCATCAACCCAAGAAGCCAAGTTAAAACGCCTTCTCTTGTGAGAAGATACATTTTCTTCCTGATTACCTCCTTCCTCTGGCTGTGGTTGATTTTCCCCCTCTGGCTGTGGTTGATTTTCCCGCCAACTACCAAATTGCACAGATTGATTGTCCGCAGCAATTGATGGGATGGAGATTGTTTCCCCTAATTTGTATGGGGGAGATACCTCTTCTGGAGACTTTTGCACATCACTAAGTATTGGTTCTGTCTGGTGAAACATCCCTGTCATTTCATCCAACACAAAAGTATGTAATGGTAGAGAAGGGGGAATTTTCTCTCGAGGCGGCTCAGTTGGTGGGTACATGGGGTAATCCTTGACAGCCCCTACTGGTTGAGAAATTTTTGTTGGTAAAGTTGGTGTGGCGATTTCCTCCATCATAGATTGGGTTTTGGCATTATCTTTGTTTCCCAATACTGCTACTGGTTGGAGAAAATTCTCTGCTGCTGTTGTCTGTTGATGAACAAAATCTGGTGAATGCTGATTTACATGTTTTGTAGCCACCGAGGATGCTACTGGCTGGTTAACAATCTCCTGTTCTTCATCTACAAGCATTGCCATTAAGTTAATATTTTCCCTCATGGCTTGTTCGTCCACCATTTCAGCATGGGATAGGCATTCATCCTCTGGTTGTCTATCATAAACTAGATTTTCCCATAGCGATCGCTCATGGGTGCGATCGTTATTATGAGTATGATAGTGGGAATCAATTAAATGTAAATGTTCTTCCGGGTTAAAATTAAGTCCCAAGGCAGAAACAATTTGGTCTGGGTTATCACTGAGTTCTAGAACAAATGGGAATACCTGCTCTAGCTTTGGTTCTAGGACAGATAAAGTTGCCAAAATAAAGCTAGAAAGAGGGCGACGTTCACCATCATAAGTAGCCCATACACGCATTTTTACTAACCAGGCATGGTTTTTTTGGTAGTAATTCAACCACTTTAATTTTAAAGATTGGCGCAGATCCTGAATATTCATGATATGGTTCGCTGAAGTTAACAAGAATTTATCTATCAAATTGTTAATTTAAGTCAGTCCAAAGGTAATATAGCGCTATGCACAAGTAACAAGGTTACTGTTCATAGGTTTGGCGCTTCAACAATGTCCGCACCCTAATTACGTAGTGCTATAACAATTAAAAATTCGTCTTTCACTCAAAGCACCGGAACTTTCCGTCAAATTCAGAAACTTAAATTTGAGTCTAGATTTTAAGACTTGCATCTCTTGCTTGTTTGATTGTAGAGAATTTA
>NZ_FYBH01000353.1 GCF_900185595.1 Calothrix rhizosoleniae SC01 | reverse complement strand
CTTTTTAGCCTCAGTTAATGCCTTAGCTTGACTATTATATGTAGGTCGTTGAGCATCAGCTCTAATGATGTACTGACTTCTGATAGAGCATGAATTTACATCACATGCACGGGATTTATACCAATCCTTCCGCTCACCCAAAGCATAGTTATACACTTGGCGGTTTGTCTCCAGCCACTCGTTAAATACTTCTTTTTGGTTAGTAGTAGGTTTTAGTTTAAATTCATAGGTGAGTGTAAATGTCATTCTCATTACCTCCCACCAGATTATACGACGTTTTTAACTATCATTAGAGAAAAAGTTAAATACACTAGGCTTAAAAGCGGACTGCGCCACATCCCACGGCTAAAGCCGATAGTTTTGCGCTAAATTCTATAAAAATTGAGCGATCGCTTACTATGTCGATTAGTCGGTCGAGGTATTATTAATAATATCTTGAGTTTGAATGAGAATTTCGACCGACCAAATGCTCCCATTCTCCACCAATTAGCGGACAACTTGAATGAATTTGGCTGACATCCACAACACCAACAACAACAATTCATCCAATCCTTTTCTCTCTTTGAACTACGAACCCGCCATAGAATCATTAGGGGACGATTACTATGATGAAGTTGCTGCTGCTGAATATCCCCAGCATATTCTGCGTTGGCGCAACGATGCATTATTACCAATATTGGGATTAACACCATCAACAGTCACTGATGAGCATTTTATTCAAGCCTTTGGCAAATTCCAGGAGCGCAAACCCTTTTTAGCACTAAGATATCACGGTTATCAATTTGGCGAGTATAACCCCATGCTAGGAGATGGCAGAGGTTTTTTGTATGGACAAGTGCGGGGTGTTGACAATCGGTTTTACGATTTTGGTACTAAGGGTTCTGGAAGAACCCCTTATTCCCGTGGTGGGGATGGGATGTTAACCCTGAAGGGAGGGGTGCGGGAAGTGTTAGCAGCAGAAATGTTGCACCGTATGGGTGTAAATACCTCCCGTTGTTTGAGTGTGGTAGAAACTGGGATGTCTTTATGGCGGGGTGATGAACCTTCGCCGACTCGTTCCTGTGTGATGATTAGAATGAGTCAATCCCATATACGCTTTGGTACTTTTGAGCGACTAAACTATTTCCAACGTCCCGATTTAACTCAAAGATTATTAGATCATGTAATTGAGCATTATTATCCTCATTTGCAAGGAGAAGAGGATAAATATGTCCTATTTTATGCTGAACTGTGCCAAAGGGTAGGTAAACTAGTTGCACAGTGGATGGCGGTGGGTTTTTGTCATGGGGTGCTGAATACGGATAATATGTCGATTACAGGGGAAAGTTTTGATTATGGTCCCTACGCTTTCATTCCTAATTATGACCCCTATTTTACGGCTGCGTATTTTGACTATTATGGACGCTACTGTTATACCCATCAACCAGGAATTTGTCGGTTTAATTTAGAGTTATTGCAAAAAGCCTTTAAAGATGTGATTCCTCTGGAGGATATGGAAACGGGAATCAAGAATTTTGATTATGAGTATAGAAAGGAATATCGCCGCTTAATGCTGAGGAAGTTGGGTTTTGAGCAATTGGAGGTATTCCAAGGGGAGGAATTATTAAAATCAACTTTGGCATTTCTCAAGCATTATCCAGTTAGCTATCACCACTTTTTTGCTGACTTAGGGCGTACTTTTTCTAGTAAATGGCGAGATGATGCCGGTAGTATTCTCCATGAATCAGAGATTGGGCAGTCTTTAGGAAATACGGAGTTGTTTTTTAATTGGTCGGGAATTTATCATCAAATTTTAACTAATTTATCTCCTGATGAGTTAGAAAATGTTGCAAAAATTCTCACACAAAGTAATCCGCAAACAGTCATATTAAAGCCTGTGATTGAGTCAGCTTGGGAGTCGATTGTCCAAGAAGATAATTGGCAGCCTTTTTATGATTTAATCAAGGAAATTCAGAGTGATAAATAATAAATGTAAAATCGAAAAGTTACAGAAATGGAATATTTCAAAGAATGGGGTAGCAGATATAAAAAAGAATATCAATCAAGACAATCAAACGAATTTTTTTGCCTCAGAATATTCATCAATATTCGTGTAAAACATGGTGATTTCTTCCCCCGCTTTAATCTCTTTCTTTGCAATCAAATGTGACCATATACCAACTTCATTCTCAATCCAATCTACATAAGAATTAGGTTCTTTTGTATGGTTACAAAAAGATGCTAAACCGAAAATAATATATCCCTTTGCACTTTTACTTTTGGCATATTCTATTGGCTGTACAAAACAGTACTGGGAGAGTTCTGTTTTATCCACAATTATTCGTTGTTCTGCGGGAAAGACTACCACAGGAGCAACCTCCATTAAACTTCCTTGGGCAATATCCTCTGTTGCTATAATTCCCCGTCCTTTACCTGCAATTTTTCTTACTTCAATCATTGGCTATTTCCTATACCTAAATTTTCAACGCAAACCTATTAAGAATCTGTTGCACTAAGTCAAATCAAGAGAGGTCTCGCCAGGAATTTTTCATAATTAGATAAGCCTCTTCTGCTTGTTTTTTCTTCTCTGGAGTGAAGTTTTTTGCAATAAAATTAGGACCTTGCAATTTAGGATCTACTGAAACTCCAGCTGGAATTGTTTCGTTATTTCCGAGAATCTCTTGAGCAGTTTGTACATACAATTCAAATTCTTTCATGTAAGTATACCCTTTTAACTCCCAAATAGAATTAAAGCGAAATGGATCAATAATTCTTTCTGATCTAATAATTGAGCCGGTATCTACACCCTCATCAATGTAGTGTATGGTGATTCCTGCAGCTTGTTTAAATTTATTAATATCTTTAAAAATTGCCATGTTTTCGATAGAATGCATTCCACGAGCATAAGGTAGAACAGCAGTATGGCAATTAAACAATTGTGATTTGGTAAGTTCTATCCACCAAGGTTTTAGTATCTGGCTAACACAACAAAAAATTAAAGGTGGGGAATCCTGAGCAGCTTTCATCAACCAATTTCTAGAATAGTTTCCATTCAGGTTATCACCAAGAAAAACAGTTTGAGGGTGTTCCGTTGTAGAATAACTAGATATTCCATATTGAGCTATCATCGCTTTTTCTGTCTGATCTATTTCAGGATATAAGTTAATTAGTGCTTGGTAAACTTCTTCAGTCAAGTGTTTTTGACCAGCATATTTTCTATGAAAAAACTTTCTTGCTTGAACTACTTGTTCTGGTTGAAACTCCTCTTTGACTAATACACCTTGAAATCCCGGTGTATTTTCAAAAGATTTAACCCACTTAGGTACTAGATAAGAACATATAATAGAAGTGTCAGTCAAAAGGTAAAAGCTTTTCTGGGGCATAGATGCAGTTAATTCATTTTATATTGTTTCACATTGAGGATGCATATCATTGATGGAAACGCATAAGTTTTTCACTGATACTCTCAGCATTACTGGTGATCGTCTAGATTCTATGTAGCCTCATCATAAATTGATATTAGGTTTAATTTTAGATTATCAAGAATTAGTCCATTTTCCTAACTTTACAAAAAAAATGAAAAGCAACGTTTAAGAATCTGACTGGAATTTAAGTAAGTCGGCACAATAAAACCAAACTATGTGAAGAATAGTAAATAAGCCTAAAACCCTTGTTCCCCCTGCTCCCTGCTCCCTGCCCCCTGCCTTATCCAAACGATAATTTTTTACGCCAACCTACTTAGTTTGTAGTTTTATGCTTATCCCGAACTCCGGTTAGCCAATTTTTATTGTGCTATGAGAAACTGGGAAGTTGAACACCGCTAATTTGAAGAATGAGAATTGAGGAGATTTTTGTACCGGGACGTTTGTGTTTGTTTGGAGAACATAGTGATTGGGCGGCTGGTTATCGCCATTTAAATCCTCTATTACAGCAGGGTTACGCCCTCATCACCGGTACCAATCAGGGACTATATGCCCGGATAAAGCCCCATTCAGACCATTTTATTTTCCGTACATTGCTGCAAGATGGGACTGAAAAAGTCCTCACCTTACCAATGAAAAAGCAACTATTACTTGCTGAAATTAAAAGGGGAGAATTTTTTAGTTATGCTGCTGGGGTAGTATATCAATTGCTCACACATTTTGATATTGGCGGATTGGAAATTGACAATTACTTCACAGATTTACCGATAAAAAAAGGGTTGTCCTCTAGTGCAGCTACTTGTGTGCTGGTAGCAAAGGCATTCAATCAAGTTTATGATTTAAAATTAACCATGCATCAACAGATGGAGTTTGCCTATTGGGGAGAAACTACCACTCCCTCTCGTTGTGGACGTATGGATCAAGCTTGTGCTTATGGTAGCCAGCCTATTACCATGATATTTGATGGCGATCGCGTCACTCCAACTGTTTTGCAGGTACCCCAGGATTTATTCTTTGTCCTAGTGGACTTGGGTGCAGGGAAGAATACTAAGGAAATTCTCAGCCAACTCAATCAGTGTTATCCCTTTGCGAAAAATGAAGTCCAAAGGAATGTTCAGAAATATCTGGGGGAGATTAGCTATGAAATTACTCAAGCAGCAGTTGATGCTTTGCAAGTGGGAGATGCTCAACAAATTGGTATGCTGATGAAACTAGCACAGGCTGAATTTGACCATTATCTCATTCCTGCCTGTCCACAAGAGTTAACTGCGCCTATGTTGCACAAATTACTTGATTATCCACCCATTCAACCTTATATCTGGGGTGGAAAGGGTGTTGGTTCCCAAGGGGATGGAACTGCACAATTAATTGTGAAAGACAAGGCAAGTCAACAAAAAGTAATACAAATTATTGAGGGGGATTTTCCCCAAATGCAATGTTTGCAATTAACAATTTATGCAAATAAATCAAGTTAAAAAAGCGGTAATTCCGGCTGCTGGTTTTGGTACTAGACTATTTCCAGCGACTAAAGTGGTGAAAAAAGAATTATTTCCCATTATTGATCGGGATGGTAGAGCCAAACCTGTAATTCAAGTAATTGTGGAAGAAGCTATTAGTGCGGGAATTGCAGAAATTGCCATTGTGACTCAACCGGAGGATAAAGAAGTTTTCGCAGACTATTTTCAAACACTGCCTCATCCATCACTGTTTGCTAAACTTTCACCAGAAAATCAAGAATATAGTCGATATCTTCAGGATTTAGGTAGTAAGATTACCATCTTAACTCAAGATAGGCAAGAAGGTTACGGTCATGCGGTATTTTGTGCCCAAGAATGGGTTAAAGATGAACCATTTTTATTAATGTTGGGTGATCATATTTACTCTTCTGATAGTAATAAATCTTGTACAAAACAAATTTTAAATGTATATGAGCAAGTTAATTGTAGTGTTTTAGGGTTGACTATAATGCCAGGAGAAACTATTTCTAAGGCTGGTTGTGCTACTGGCAAATGGCAAGAATTAAGCTCAATACTGACTCTAACTCAAATATATGAAAAACCTACCCTTGAGTATGCAAGGCAAAATTTAAGGGTAGAAGGGATGAAAGATGATGATTTTTTATGTGTATTTGGTTTATATATCTTGACACCAAAAATCTTTGACTTGCTGGGTGAAAATATTAGTAATAATTTCCGAGAAAAGGGTGAATTTCAGTTAACTTCTTGTCTAGAAAAGCTGCGTCAACTAGAAGGAATGGCAGGATATATTATTCAAGGGAAATGCTTTGATATTGGGATGCCAGATTGTTATCGACAAACGATGATTGATTTCCCCTAGGTATGGACACCGCTTAACCGGAGATGGCATCTATAAAATAGCGGCTTCAGTCAAAGCATACCCAAATATGAATACCTGGGTACCCAGACATTCATATATCCAAATAAAATGTGTACCCAAGCGGTATGATGCTTATATTTTTTATGAGGGAAATAGCATGATAATTAAGTAAGACATTTCCCAGAATTATTGATGATATATAAGTCACCGGAGGAAGGCATGGAAACGATGAAATTGCGATCGCATATTGGGGCAGATGGTATATTACAAATCGAAGCCCCCACTAACTTAAAAGATACTTCTGTTGAGGTGGTAGTGGTTGTACAGCCGTTACCCAATGCAGAAGTTGCACCACCAGAAGAAGATGAAGCGCGTTATAACACCTGGGGAAAAGCGACAACTAAAAAAACAATTCAAGAAGCAATTACCCGAATGCGACAATTGCAGCGAGAAGTGGCGTTGAATAAAACTTCAATCCGCTCCATGATAGAAGAGGGACGAAGATTTTAATGCAGTTTGTTTTGGATTGTTCTGTAGCAATCAGTTGGTGTTTGGTAGATGAAAATAACGATTACGCTAATGCCATACTGGCTATGATGTCGGATTGTGAGGCATTTGTACCAGAAATTTGGTTGTTGGAAATTGCTAATGTTCTACTGGTGGCTGAACGGCGTAACCGGATGACTCAGGAACAATCATCAGAAGCTATTGCTTTGTTACAGTCACTGTTAATCCAGGTTGATACAGCTACAAATACTTTTGCATTGAGTACAACTTTGGCACTAGGACGACAGGAAGGTTTAGCATCTTATGACGCAGCTTATTTGGAGTTAGCACTGCGATTGGGATTGCCACTGGCAACAATTGATACTCGGTTAGCGGAGGCGGCAACTCGGTGTGGTGTAGAACTGGTGACTTGAGTTACTCGTCACGTTCCTAACATTTGTAAATTGTGCAAAGTGGAATAGAGTCCTTGTTGCTGTAATAATTCTTCATGACTACCTTGCTCGATTAATTCCCCATATTTAAGGACAAAAATACGATCCACATTACGAATGGTGGATAAGCGGTGAGCAATAATAATTGCTGTTCTTTGTGCTAATAATTGCTCTAAAGATTCTTGCACTAAAGCTTCCGTACCCACATCTAAACTAGCTGTGGCTTCATCTAATACCAAAATTTCGGGGTTACGAATAGCTGCACGAGCAAAAGCTAAGAGTTGTTTTTGTCCACTAGAAATGTTTGTTCCCCTCTCCCGCAGTTGAGTATCATAGCTTTGGGGTAGTTGTTCAATAAATGAAGCAACATTGGTTTTTTCTGCTGCTTGTTTGACTTCCTCAATGGTATAACCATCCCCCAAGGTAATATTACTTTTTACATCACCAGCAAACAAAAAACCATCTTGGAGAATTACCGCCATATATCGCCGTAGTTCTGCCTGGGGTACTTCACGAATATCTACACCGTCTACCAGGATTCTTCCTTGTGTGGGTTCGTATAGACGGCACAATAGCCTAATAATAGTACTTTTTCCCGCACCAGTAGGGCCAACTAAGGCAATTTTTTCTCCTGGATTGATGACAAAGTGTAGATTTTTGATTACATAATCATCTTCTTTGTAAGCAAACCAAACATTCTCAAATCGGATTTCTCCCAATTTTTGCTGAACATTGTGATTGTCAGATTCCATATTGGCGACAATCTCATCAATATAGCCAAACTGAGAATCAAAAATCGAAAATCTGGGATTAGCGCGATCGCTAATTTCTATGGGTTCATCTAAAATATTAGTTACACGTTCTATGGCTGTAAAACCAGCTTGAATGACGGTGAATTTTTCCGCGAACTGCTGTAACGGCTGGAATAACCGTTGGGCATAAAAAATAAATGTAGATAAAATACTAAAAGTCAGGCTTTGTTTCAGTAGCAAATCACCACCAATCCACAAAACCCCAGCCACTGCTACCAGTGCAACCCATTCTAATGTGGCAGAAACAGCAGATTCATAGAAAATAGTGGTATCTACTTGGCGGATATATCGCTTATTTGTCTTGCGAAACAGTTCCGCATTAAACTTTTCTCGACGGAACAATTGCACAATATTAATACCAACAATATTTTCCTGGAGTTGGGAATTGAGTATAGAAAGTTCTTCTCGTGCTTTATAAGTTGCTTGACGGTACTGCTTCTGAAGATAAATAATTGTTGCAGATACGGGTACAAGTATTAACAGTAACAAAACAGCCATTTGCCACTGCACAGAGAACATAAAGCCGAGAATCACCACCATCGAGAATAAATCGGAAATAATACCAATTGCTCCCGTAGCGAATACATCTCCCAATACTTCCACGTCACTAGTGAGCCTAGTGATTAGTTTACCAATGGGGGTGCGATCGAAAAAACGTACAGCTAGGGATGTGACATGGTGAAATAAATCCTGGCGAATTTCCGCAGTAATTTGTTGCCCGATTTTTTGCACCAAATAGCCTTGGAAGCCTGTTAGTAAAAGTCTGACAATGACAGTTCCGAGTAATAAAAACTGCAAAACCCCTAATCCCTGTAACAGAGGCAGATTTTTGAGAAACTCATGGGTGGTTGTTTCTTGACGAATTAAGGAAATTACCTGTCCAATTAATAGAGGTTGAATGGCGTTAGCGACTGCTATGGGTACTAGTAGCACCATAGACAGTCCCAACATTCTTCTATTGCGGCGTGCATAAGGAAGTAGACGCAAAAATAACCGCCAATCATTGTCACGTTGACGGTTTTGGGTATCAGCTTTTTTCACAACTGGGAGAGTGCTCATGATATTAAGCATTATAAAGCTAGTGGGGGAGTATGGGGAATGATGGAGGGATGGAGGGAAAGAGGGAAAGAGGGATGGAGGGATGGGTTAACGAGGGAGTAGGGAGTAGGGGCGTGGGAGTAGGGATGCCCCATACTTAAAAGTAGGGGATTTAATGTTGACGTTTTGTCTGTCACCACAAGCGTGCCTCTCCACCCAAATTTTCTTAACTTTCCACGGATAAATCCGGGGGCTATAGCGCTACGCGCAA
>NZ_FYBH01000351.1 GCF_900185595.1 Calothrix rhizosoleniae SC01 | reverse complement strand
TTAATCCCAGTAGGTACCAAACCTGGTGAAACCATCGATGATCCAGATGGTGTTGGTTTTACTAATACTATCCAAAATACTGGTACTACTATTGCTAATATCTCTCTATTACCTACACCACCAGCGACTACAACTAATTTACCTGACAATACTAAAGTCACAATATCTAAGGGCGGTATATCAGCAACTTACAACTATACATCTACTGGTGGATTTGAATTCAAGTCAGGGATAGGTACCGTTGGTGGTAACGCAATTAGTGCAACTAACCCAGTCCGGATCGATAACGTAGCTGTAAACGGGACTGATTTCTATGCGGTGGAAGTAGATTTACCTGAAAATACTAAACTTTCTACCGATGACGATATGCTCAGAGGTTTCCCAGTACCAATCACTGCGTATATTGAAGATAATGCAACACCCAATGGATTACAAACTACTGAGCCTAAAAATATTACCATTGACCGGGTGTACACAGGTTACCTGAAATTGGTCAAAGAATCTGGCATTGTGCAAGCTGATGGTTCAATAACTTATGGTAAGACTGCTTTGACACCTGTTCCTGGTGATAAAATCGCCTACAGGATTACAGCTAGTAACATCTCTGATCCACAAGATGGTACAGGTAACATCATTCTCAATGCTGCAAATACAACTATTACTGAGGATGGTACTAATTACGATGCAAGTACAAATCCTAACGGTAACAACTGGGCATTAGACAATGATAGTAACAACTTCATGGATACTATCCATGTTAATGGTGCTTACAGTGCTGATGGTGGAGATGTGGAACTCTACACTGGTAAAGATACAAAAACTCTCACCAATACAGAGCAAGCTGAGATTACTCAGTATATCGTTAAATACCTCAATGTAATCGGACCAGGACAGGAAAAGGTATTTACCTTCCAGCGTCAAGTTGAAAATAACCCTACTCCATAGTCAGTCGTTTTTATCAGCCCCTAATTTAGGGAGATTTCTGGAATGAATTGTTCCTCAATTAATACCAGATTCCATTGATTGTCAACATTCAAGTCGTTACATAAGGTGATTTCCATGAAACGTTTTTCCATTGCAGGCTTAAGTGCTGTAGCATTAGTTGCTAGTGTTGCCTTTGCTACTCAAATCCCTGTTGTTGCTAATTTCTTACCCGGTGGTTCTGCGATCGCGCAAAATGCTAAAAAAGGTGTAGTTAAGTTACGTCTAGATGCAGCGAAGAAAGTTGTTGTTCAAGATGCTCAAGGTAAACAAAAGGTAAATTGGAAAGTATTAGCAGGTCAAGCAACCGTTCAGCCTGGAGATGTACTACGTTATACAATTACTGGTTCTAATAATGGGGAGAAAGCAGTCAAGGGTCTTGTGATCAATCAACCAATTCCCCAAGGAATGAAGTATGTGTTGAAATCTGCTACCGTAAATGATGTCAAGGGCGCGAAGATTACTTACAGTATTGATAAAGGTAAGAGCTTTGTGGAAAACCCCACCATCAAGGTTAAGCAAAAAGATGGTACATTTAAAACAGTTCCCGCACCAGCAGAACTATATAGTAATATCCGTTGGAAATTCGGTGACTCTGTTGCTGCTAAGGGCGCAGTTAAAGGTACATACCAACTACAAGTTCGCTAAAACTTGTTTTAATTTTTACTTGTGTAGAGAAGTACTTTCCCTATAAGTGTAAGGTGGGTAATGCCCACCCTACTAATACCATTTTGGATTTTAGATTTTAGATTGTGTAAAGATTTACGACATAAGCTTTGCTTTCTTTCTATCTGTAGCAATCATTTTTCAAATAGGTATAAATTCATAAAAGTCTCAGTCTCAATAATCAGGGTTTTATATTTTTATACAGCAAGAGCGATTTAAAAGAGACAAGGTGAACACTACTTACCCTAATAATTTCTCTACATAGGGTGCAACATCTCTACCGCAGCAAAAATAAACGGTTCTGGGTACAGCAATGAACAGAGAGGTGTTGCAATTCCAGGAACCGTAAAGTCTTAGCAGGAGAACAACCGTGCGTCGTCCAAGTTCACATAACCAAATTTATTTTGGCAAGAGCTGGTTAAAGCGGTTGGCTACAATTCTGGCGGTAGGGGGTTTTTTACACAGTCCCATATCTGCTTTTGCTCAAGTTACTACTTCCACTGCAACCAGATCATTTGTTAACCAAGCTTCTTATACTTATACAGATCCTTCTAATAATCATAGTTTTAAATCTAGTTCTAGCCAGTTAACTGCTACTAGCCAAACTACCACTCAATCCTTAATTGACCCTTTAGGACAAATTTTAGGTTGTAATGGACAATTACTAGACGATTATCAAGGCTTTACTGTGGCTCTTTACGATCCAGACCCTAATGATGCTACAGGAACCCAATTAGGCAACTTAACTTCTTTAACAACTACTGAAAATCCTGATATTCCTGATAATGGTATTGATCTGGGTATTAAGTAAGTCGGCACAATAAAACCAAACTATGTGAAGAATAGTAAATAAGCCTAAAACCCTTGTTCCCCCTGCTCCCTGCTCCCTGCCCCCTGCCTTATCCAAACGATAATTTTTTACGCCAACCTACTTAGTCCCAATACTACTAATATTAATCCCTTTCCCCTTACCAATGCAGACCAGGGTTTCTACAACTTCTTATTCGACCCCAATAAAGGGCAAACTGATGTCGGTAGAACCTATATTTTAGTGGTCGATCCCCCAGCCAATTCTATCTATACCCAGCGACGGATCAAGCTGGCAATTACTAGTAATACTAATGATATTCTTCAGTATACTGCTACTTCTATAGATGGTACACCCATAAGTCTCCAAGGTGACACTCAACTCAGTACTCAAGTATCAGTAGCCGATGCGGAACAAATAGGGTTATCTTTATTACCTTTAAATTTGGATATGGGGTTGTGTCAAGCCGATCAATTGCGGATTACGAAAATAAGCGATCGCGCTACGGCAGAGCCAGGAGATACTGTGATTTATCGCCTTTCCCTCAAGAACCAAGGTGATTCTGGTTTAGATAATGTGGTTGTAACTGATACTTTCCCTATAGGCTTTAAGTTTTTACCCAAATCTGTTCAGGGTGAAATTAATGAAGAGGCTGTTAGTATAAATACAGACAATAGTGGAAGGCAAGTATCTTTTAGGACTTCAGCAACTATAGCCACGGGACAAACTCTGAATATTGTCTATGCTGCTCAATTAACTCCCGATGCACTGCGAGGTTCTGGTCAAAATACAGCAATTGTCAATGCTCAACGTACTGATAATGATTTTGCAGTTCAAGATGGACCTGCAACCCATTTAATGAGAATCCGTTCAGGAATTGCCTCTGATTATGGCACAATCATCGGTCGTGTGTTTGTGGATAAAAACTTTGATGGGGAACAACAAAAGGGCGAGCCTGGAGTTCCTAATGCAGTGATTTTCTTAGAAAGTGGCACCCGTATAACTACTGATGCTAATGGTATTTTTTCAGTTGCTAATGTGTTACCAGGTGCCCATGTAGGGGTTCTCGATCTTAGCAGCTTACCTGGTTATAGTCTTGCTCCTAATACCCGTTTCCGGGAACGCAATAGCCAATCTCGCTTAGTACGCTTAGAGCCTGGTGGCATGGTGCGAATGAACTTTGCAGTCACTCCTACTTTCAAAGAGGAGGGAAAGAAGTGAAATCAAGACTAAGTAGGTTGGCGTAAAAAATTATCGTTTGGATAAGGCAGGGGGCAGGGAGCAGGGAGCAGGGGGAACAAGGGTTTTAGGCTTATTTACTATTCTTCACATAGTTTGGTTTTATTGTGCCGACTTACTTACACCATACATATTATCTCAAACTAATGGTAACTATGGCTGGAGCCGCAAGTTTAATTTTGTCTCCAGCTACAGTTCGATCAGAAACAATCGAAAACGTCAAGGTTAAAACCAAAACTAATCCAGTTAAATCGACTTCCCAGCCAATTCGCTCATTAAAAGGTCAGCAAACAAAGAAACAAGAAAAGACCCCGCTTTCTCCAATTGCGCCGACAACAACCACAGACCAGGGGAAAGTGGTCAAATTTACTGGTATAAAAATATTATCTCCAACCCCAGAAGATGTGTTGAGCGATCGCACAACTACAATAATTTTACAATTTCCTGAGAATCAAGAAACTGAATTGCGGGTCAATGGTAAATTGGTCGAAAAGTCTTTAATTGGTCGTACAGCTAAGGATGCTCAGACTAAGTCAGTCACCCAAACATGGTATGGTGTCCCTTTGCAACCGAGGGAAAATATCATTACCGCTCAATTGGTAGGCTCTACAAAGTCTCCAGCAACGGTAAAGGTGATGGTTAGCGGTGCTGCGACTCAAATGAAGGTGGAGACTGTAGAATCTAGGATTCCTGCTGATGGACGTTCTATAGCAACAGTTAAGGGAAAATTATTGGATGAAAATGGTAATGTCTCTAACTGGAAGGCAATTGTTACTTTGACAGCTACGGATGGAGAGTTTGTCGGTGCAGATTTTAAGCCTGATATACCAGGATTTCAGGTAGAGGCTCAAGAGGGAAAATTTGCTGCGACTTTTAAGTCTGGTTTAAAAGCTAAAACAGTTACTATTCAAGCCAAAACTATTGGTTTAGAGGCTTTTACCCAATTGCAACTAGAAACCGCCTTGCGTCCTAGTCTGGTTACTGGGGTAGTGGATGTGCGTTTAGGCGCTAGAGGTACGAATTTTTTCAGTAGTTTACGGGATTTTCTACCTACAGATGGCGATAATAGCACTCAACTAGATTTTCGCTCAGCTATATTTGCTACTGGGGCAATTGGTGAATGGTTATTTACTGGGGCATATGATAGCAGTCGCACTCTGAATCAAGGTGAGAGTAATAATAGGAGACAGAGTAGGGAATTACAGTTTGATGAGAAAACTTATCCCGTATATGGAGACAGTTCCAAAGTTGAGGCTGTAGCATCTTCTTTAGATAGTTTATATGTGCGCTTAGAGCGATCGCCAAAAATTTCCGGAGCCGAGCCTGATTATGTCATGTGGGGTAACTATAATACCAATGAGTTGTCCCGTTCTTCCCAGCAGTTTACCGCGACTAACCGCAAGTTACACGGATTTAAGGGTAATTACAATTTAGGTAATCTACAAATTACTGGTTTTTACAGTCAGAATGTAGAAGGTTTTCAACGAGATAATATTTCTCCTGATGGAACTAGTGGGTATTATTTCCTCTCCCAGAGATTGGTGGTACCGGGTAGTGAAAGTATTTATATTGAGTTGGAAGAACTCAATCGTCCCGGTACGGTTTTACAACGGACAAAGCTGAGTCGGGGTGCAGATTATGACATAGATTACGATCGCGGTAGTATATTATTCCAAGAACCCATTTTACGTACAGATCTAGATGAGAATGGGCAAGTTTTGGTGAGAAAAATTGTTGCTACCTATGAATATGAAAGTACACAATCTAGTGATAGCAACATTTTTGGTGGTCGTCTGCAATATAATTTTGCTCGAGGCTTAAAAAATGAAAGTTGGTTGGGTACGAGTTACATTAGGGAAGATAAAGGAACACGAGATTTTGAACTGTATGGTGCAGATACCCAAATTTCTCTCGGCTCGGGGAGAACTATCATTGCTGAATACGCCCATTCTACAAACAACTCTGTAGGGGGTACAGTCAATGGTGAAGCTTGGCGAGTGGAAGCAAAAGGAGAAATTTTTAAGGGACTGCAAGCCAGAGCCCATTATCGCACTGCAAGTCCTGGATTTGCCAATAATGCCACGGTGAGTTTTGTACCTGGACAAACCAGGTACGGGGCACAGTTAACTGGTAAACTTAGTAAAAAGACTAATCTGCGGTTGCAGTATGATCACGAAGATAATTTTGGTGTTGCTCCCCAAGTTACCACCAATCTAGAGGATTTACTTAACCCTGAAACTACTACAACCCCTGGTAGTCCAGTTGATAATTCCTTAACCACAATATCTGCGGGTATTCAACAACACATTGATCAAGCAACTGTAAATTTAGATTTGTTACACCGTTTTCGCCGGGATAAAATAGCCAATACTGAGACTAAATCTGAACAATTGCGATCGCGGCTTACTTTTCCCATTGCGAAAAAACTAACATTCTCAGCTCAGAACGAACTTAGTATATCTTCTAACAGCGATACGGTTTATTCCGACCGCACCCTATTTGGACTAAACTGGACTTTAAGGCCCGGTGTTAAACTCAGCCTGACACAGCAATTCTACCACAAAGGTCAATATAGCGGTAATTCCTTCACTAGTTTAAATATTAACGGCGAACACAAATTGGCTAGAGATACCACCGTCACGGGACGTTACTCCATTACTGGAGGAGCAAATGGGATGACAGGTCAAGGTGCGGTGGGTTTAAAACATAAATGGCATATTTCCCCTGGTTTGCGACTAGATTTAGCCTATGAACGGGCAGTCGGCAACTTTTTTGGGAAAAATGGAACAGGGAAACAATTTGCTCAACCCTTTGCTGTCGGTCAAAGTTCTTCTGCCTTGGGCTATGATTCTGGTGATAGTTATAGCGTGGGGCTAGAATATACAGATAACCCTGATTTTAAAGCTAGCGCCCGTTATCAACATCGTAAATCATCCAATGGTTCTAATACTGTAATTTCCGCGAATGCCACGGGGAAAATTTCCCCTGCTTTAACTGGCTTATTCCGTTACGAACAAGCCAGTTCCGCAAATCAAAAACTAGAAGGAATTGGAAGTACAGCCAATCTGAAACTGGGTTTAGCTTACCGGAATCCCCAAGACGATAAATTTAACGCCCTATTACGTTATGAATATCGCAAAAACCCTTCTACAGTCCCCGAATCAGCTTTATTTGATAGTGGTACTGGTGCAGAAGACCATACATTTGGTTTGGAAGCCATTTATGCACCAAACTGGAGATGGGAATTTTATGGTAAATATGCTTTCCGTAATAGTAAATCTTACCTAGCTGAGGATTTAGTCGGCACTAGCGCCACCAATCTCGGTCAATTCCGGGCTACTTACCGCTTAAATAAAAATATGGATGTGGTAGGGGAAGCCCGTTGGACAAATCAGGATAGCTTCACAGAAACAGGCTTTCTTTTAGAAGCTGGTTACTACCTCAGCCCCAATCTCAGATTAGCTGCTGGTTACGCCTTTGGGAAAGTAAATGATCGGGATTTCTCCGGTAGCAGATCTGCTGGGGGTCCTTACCTTGGTCTAACCCTCAAACTGAATGAACTATTTAGCGGCTTTGGATTACAAAAAGTTACCCCAGTTCAACAACAGGAATCTAAAGTTAAATCTTGGAGACGGAGAACCATATGGTAAGGATAGATGAGAAAGTCACCCAAAACGACAAACAACCAAAGCAATTTATTTACCCCTCCTGGAGCCTCATAGGGTCTGGGTGGGGAATTTTCTCAATCTTAGTACTACTAGTGGGTATACTCATCCCACCCTCCATCGCTCAAACCACAACACTGAGGGTAGTAGTTAACAGTAACCAGGATACAGTCCAAACAGATGATAAAATCACCTTACGGGAAGCCATTGAGATTGTCAATGGTACATTACCTCTCCATCAACTAAGTACAACGGAAAAAGCCCAAATCTTACCAACCAATCAACCACAAATAGAATTTAACCTACCTAGGGGACAAACTGCGATCGCCCTGCAAAATCTCTTACCACCACTTACTACTCCCGGCTTGGTAATTGATGGTACAACTCAACCAGGATATGACATCAAAAAATCTGCAACATCAGCAATTACCATTCCTATCCCTGTGGTATCAATTACCGCCGCAGAAAATCGGGATGTCTTCCGTGGTTTGACTGTAGTTGCCAATAACATCACCATTCGTGGTTTGAGTTTATATGGCTTTACCAAATCTCATGGTGCAACAGCAACTATCCCTCCCGGAGATATTATCATTGCCTCCTGGAAAAATTTAAGAGAGCAGAGAGTATGGAGAAAGGGGGGACAGGACAATGTGATTAAAAATGTAGTTATCGAAAATAACTGGTTAGGTATTCTTCCTGATGAAAGTATGCCCCATAAAACCTCAGCATTTGGGGTATCTGTATTCAATGCAATGGGTACGGTAATTCAACGCAACCGCATTTCCTATCATGACGGTAGTGCCATTATTACTGGTATTAGGGGCGAAGACATGCAGGTGCAACATAACATTATTGTGGGTAATGGGATTGCAGGGATGCCTGACGCGATTAGATTAGATGGGAAAATTAATAACACTCAAATCACCTCTAACCTAATTTGCGGCAATGATGGTAGTGGAATATACTTGTTTAAGCCAGAAGGTTCAGTAAAAATACAAAATAACCAAATTAAGTTTAACGGACGCAGATTACGTAGGGCTGCTGTTTACCTCATGGGTAACAATCATCGGGTAATGAACAACCAAATTACCAATCAAACCGGTTCTGGGGTGGTAGTTACATCCTATCCCCAAAGCCGTCGCAACTTGATTCAAGGGAATCATTTCGCTAATTTAGAAGGCTTGAGTATTGACCTCAATACCCGGCACCATACAGGAGTGCAAGACTTCCAACGAGGTGATGGTCCCAACCCACAACGGGATTCTGGCAATCGTCGCCGAGATACGGGTAATGGGGCAATTAATACACCCAAATTTCTCAGCCGTGAGTTTTTACTGATTAACGGCGAGGTAGGTATTGATGGAAAAGCAGATCCTGGTACAGAAATTGACATCTACCGCGTTATACCTAATCCGAAAAAACAAATCGATTTATATCCCACATATTCTCCTTTAGGGGAGATTATTGCCCAAGTAAAAACCGATGATAAGGGTAGATTTAGCGCCACCTTAGACAATATTAAACCAGGGGAAAAATTAAGTGCGATCGCTACTGACCCCCGTTATGGAACATCAGAGCCATCTGCCAATATCTTAGTAAGATTACCAGGTTTATTACCAAAAATACAAACAAATACAACCGCAGATATACCCAAATGTACTACTCCTATTCCTCCAGTAACCAGAGTCACCCTACCACCGCCAACCATTTCTCTGACTGTACCTCGTAATATTCATTTTGCCTTGGATAAGGACAATATTAGTCCTGAAAGCGCGGTAGTTTTGGATAAAATTGCTGAGGTGTTACAAAAATATCCCACGATTGTAATTGAATTAGAGGGTCATACAGATTCTCGCGCTAGCATTGCTTATAACCAAAATTTAGCATTGAGAAGGGCGAGAAGCACCAGAAATTATTTGATAAAGAAGGGAATTGCACCAGAAAGGATGACAATTCGCTCCTTTGGAGAACGCAAATTATTGACAGAGGAAAATAATCGGGTTGATTATGCCCGTAATCGCCGCGTGGAGATAATTTTCCAGGATATCAGGGGTGTAGATACTGTGTTTGAAAGCCAGGAAGGAGATTTGCAGATTGAACCTTAACTTGATGTAGATTCAATGTCCATGTAATTTTTAATTTTTTTAATTGGGTTCTTGGGTTCTTTTTATGGAAATTTAAAATTGATTATAACAAAATACCTGTGGTACAAGAATTATCAATAATAATATTAATTTTTGAAGATGAAACGCTTATAAAATAAAGGTTTCAATAATTTTTAACCCAATTTACCATAACAATAGCCGAAGATCCTCTATTTTTTTTACCTACATAATAAAACGATGAAACTTAAATTAATCAGCTATGAAATATTTATTTAAGTATGTAAAGATAATATCTAAAAAACTGACTCCACATCGTATCCGCCCTAAAAGTTCCCACCAAAATGCATTCGTCCCTTGGACGGCTTCCTCTGGGAGCATCGCTTCCAACCCCTCCATAAACTTAGTTATCCCAAGAGTTGAGACCCAAAACCACTCTTTTTTGACAACCAACTGGTCACTGAAGCGAAAGCAATGGAACAGATACTGGCTTTTAGTTGCGGGTCTTACAGGGACTATACTCCTCGGTACTCCTCAACAAGCCAAAGCTGACATTAATGACCTACAGCTTAATGT
>NZ_FYBH01000343.1 GCF_900185595.1 Calothrix rhizosoleniae SC01 | reverse complement strand
AAAGAATGGGACAGATAGGTAGGGGCACGGCATCAGTAATATACTTTTATATATTGAAAGATTGTGGATGCCTTGCCCTTACGAAGAATTTATATGTTGCAAACATTATTTAAATAGGTATTACAATTCCGTGAGGGGTAGTAATTGTTCCCTGAATTCCTCAATTTTTGTTTTCCCAGTTATGTAAATGCATCAAGTAATCGAACAAGCGGTTCAATTTTTAACATCTAGTATCACTGCACCACCAAAGGGAGAAGCCGTGGTGGAGGCTTTACTAGAATCAGAGAAGACAGCTAAACAAGATAAAATTCGTTACACTTATCAGCAGCTGCAGGGAACTTGGCGATTAGGATTTATTACGGGTACCAAGAGTGTGCGGCAACGTGCAGGCATAATGTTAGGCAAGGGAAGGTTTTTACCACAGTGGGTAAAGATTCATTTATCCTATCTTGCAAGAGAATCTGCTGACGAGCAAGGAACAGTAGAAAATGCAGTACAATTGGGCCCATTACAAATGGTTCTGACTGGTCCGGTGCAGTTTTATCCTAGGATGAATATACTTGCATTCGATTTTACTCACATGAAGGTATGCTTATCTGGGTTGCAACTGTATGCAGGTCATATTCGTGATGGTAAAAATCGAGAAGCATCTTTCTACCAGCAGACTATCAAAAAACAGGCATTTTTTACCTACTTTCTCGTAGAAGATAATTGTATTGCTGCTAGAGGTAGAGGAGGTGGGTTGGCTTTATGGACAATAAGTAATAAGTAATAAATTTTTATTCACTGACATCAACGAATACAGAATATTCCCCTTCTTCACTAGGGACAATTTTTTTACGGAACTCGCCCTTTCGCCAACTATCAGCCATATCCTTAATAAAACTAGCTATCGGTATAGCCAACAATAATCCTAAAACACCTCCTAACTTGATTCCCAATAACAAAGAAATTACAACCCACACAGGATTTAAACCAGTTAAGCTACCCAATAAACGAGGAGCAATAAAATTCGCATTTACTTGATCTACAGCTATAGAAACTACTAACACTTCCACACCCAGCCAAAAGTTTTTTAATCCAATCAATAAACTGACAATGGTAATACCAATTCCCGTACCAAATGGGAATAAAGCACAAAAACCAATTGCTAACCCAAACAGTAGAGCTAGAGGTACTTTTAATCCCACAAAAATCAAGATCAACACTACAGATAAAACAGCGCCAACTGTTGCCTGACCAATAAAATAATTCTGAAAGTCTTGTCGTAATGATTGTCTAATTTTTATAGCTATATTTTCTGGGAGCCATTGAAATAATCCATCCCATAGACTTTGCCCATTTAATATCATATATATAGTTAATAATACTGTAACTAAGACATTAACAAATGTACCAATTGTATCTACTGCTAAACTCACAATCTTACCTGTAAAACTTTGCAGTTGATTGGATAATTTATCTAAAATTTGGGTGGGCAAACTACTTAAATTAGCCGGGAGTGGTTGAGTTGTGACCCAATTTTGTAATTCTTGTAATTGTTGTGTACCAGAATCAATCCAAAACGGAAGAATGCGAACTAATTCGTCTATTTGTTCTAAGATGAGAGGAACTAAGGTAAAAGCTAAAGCAACCACAATTACTACTGCTAAAAGTAAAGCTCCACCAATAGCTAAATAGCGATTTGCTCCCTGCTTTTGAAAAAATTTGATAGGATAATCTAAGACAAAAGCGAGAAGAATTGCAGCCACAACAATGCTTACTAAAGGTTGGAAATAATCCACAACCTGCAGTAATACCCAAGCATTAAGAATTGTCAAGGGAAATGCTAAAGCTATAGTTAACCATTGGGGTAATTTATTAGTTGATGGCATGGCTTGGCAAGTCTATAAGTCTATTCTGGTTTTTTGGTAATTAGGCTTTGGCGACAGCATATCGCTATCTGTCAATCATTGATGAAGGAAAATTATACCATTTTGGATTTTAGATTTTAGATTGTGAAATAATTACTACATAAGCCTTGCTTTCTTTCCATCTGTCGCCATCATTTTTCAAATTGGTATTAGAGAAATTTAAAAAAATAAAAATAACGCAGAAGTAACCCGACATGGAGTATCCTAAAATTCATCTGGAAAAATTTGCCCAATGGGTGACACTTCCAAGACACTGTACACTCACAGCACCACAACGCTAGTTAAAGACTGGACTGGCTTAACTTTCCGCAAAATCCAAAATCTAATGACTGATTGGCTTTATCCCTACCCTACCCTTTATACTGGTATTCTGCTTAAACGCTATAAGCGTTTCCTTGCTGATGTAGAAATGGTCTCTGGGGAAGTGGTTACAGCGCATTGTCCTAATACGGGACCAATGACAGGGGTTTGTACTCCTGGTAGTCCGGTACAACTTTCTTTAAGTAGTAATCCTAAACGCAAGTTACCCTACACCTTAGAATTAATTCAGGTTAATGATAATGATCAACCGACTTGGGTAGGAGTCAATACAGCTTTACCGAATAAGGTAGTGAAATCGGCACTAGAACAACATTTGTTCCCAGAATTGGGAAACTATAGCCAAATTAAAGGTGAGGTGGTTTATGGAGAAAATAGAAACAGTCGAGTGGATTTTTTTTTGTATCCTCCTGAAGACAAAACATCTCATTCTGCATTAGAGAATAGAGAAATCTATCTAGAAGTAAAAAACACGACTTGGTGCAATGGGAAATTAGCTCTATTTCCCGATACAGAAACTACCAGGGGACAGAAACATTTACGGGAATTAATGGCATTGTTACCTAGGAGTAGAGCAGTGATGTTTTACTTTATTAATCGTGGTGATTGTACGGAATTTGCTCCTGGAGATAGTACAGATCCTGTGTACGGGAAGTTGTTAAGAGAAGCGATCGCTCTTGGTTTAGAAGTATTACCATGTCGCTTTCAAGTTTCTCCCATCGGTATTCGTTACTTAGGATTAGCACCCCTAAAACTTTAATCAGTTAGCGATCGCCTAATCCTAATTAACAAGGTGCTAATTTTTGTTAATATCTAAAGACCGGATCGCTGAAAAACGAATTCAAGTATGAGCAAAGGCACCCTGTTTGATAAAGTTTGGGATTTACACACTGTTGGCACACTTCCTTCAGGACAAACGCAACTATTCATTGGACTACATTTAATTCATGAGGTAACTAGTCCCCAAGCCTTTGCTATGCTGCGGGAACGTGGTCTGGAAGTATTATTACCAGAACGGACTGTGGCTACGGTAGACCATATCGTACCTACAACCAATCAATCTCGTCCCTTTGCTGATACCCTAGCAGAAGAAATGATGCAGGCACTAGAGCAAAGCTGTGAAGAAAATGGTATTACTTTCCACAATATTGGTTCTGGAAATCAAGGTATTGTCCATGTCATCGCTCCGGAACAGGGACTTACCCAACCAGGAATGACCATTGCTTGTGGTGATAGTCACACCTCTACCCACGGTGCATTTGGGGCGATCGCTTTTGGCATTGGTACTAGTCAAGTCCGGGATGTTCTCGCTTCCCAAACCCTAGCCCTATCTAAATTAAAAGTCCGTAAAATTGAAGTGAATGGGACTTTACAACCAGGGGTTTATGCCAAAGATGTAGTACTTCACATTATTCGTACCCTTGGTGTTAAAGGTGGCGTGGGCTATGCCTATGAATACGCTGGCACCACCTTTGAGCAAATGAGTATGGAAGAGAGGATGACTGTCTGCAATATGGCAATTGAAGGAGGTGCCCGTTGCGGTTACATCAATCCCGATCATATTACCTATAAATATATCCAAGGTAGGGATTTTGCCCCCAAAGGTGCGGATTGGGACAAAGCCATTACTTGGTGGGAATCTATCCGTAGTCATGCTGATGCAGAATATGATGATGTAGTAGTATTTGATGCTGCTGAAATTCCTCCTACTGTTACCTGGGGAATTACCCCTGGTCAAGGGATGGGAGTTGATCAGTTAGTACCTACCCCTGCAGAACTCCATGAGGAAGACCATTTTATAGCTGAGGAAGCTTACGGTTACATGGATCTGACCCCCGGTAAACCCATCCAGGGAACCAAAGTAGATGTCTGCTTTATTGGTAGCTGTACCAATGGCAGAATTAGTGATTTACGGGAAGCGGCAAAAGTAGCAAAAGGACACCACATCGCCGAAGGAGTTAAAGCTTTTGTGGTTCCTGGTTCCGAACGGGTAAAACAAGAAGCTGAAGCGGAAGGGTTAG
This sequence comes from Calothrix rhizosoleniae SC01, assembly GCF_900185595.1. Taxonomy (GTDB): domain Bacteria; phylum Cyanobacteriota; class Cyanobacteriia; order Cyanobacteriales; family Nostocaceae; genus Calothrix_A; species Calothrix_A rhizosoleniae. The sequence continues at coordinate 19,366 of NZ_FYBH01000343.1, read as the reverse complement.
ATAAAATCTTTGCCGCAGCAGGATTTGAGTGGCGCGAACCAGGATGTTCCATGTGTTTGGCTATGAATCCCGACAAACTGCAAGGTAGGCAGATTAGTGCTTCATCCTCCAACCGTAATTTTAAGGGTAGGCAGGGTTCTGCTTCTGGGCGCACTTTGTTGATGAGTCCAGCGATGGTGGCTGCGGCGGCGTTGAAGGGAAAAGTTTTTGATGTGCGTCAGATGTTGAATTAGTAAGGTGGGCAATGCCCACCCTTTTGGTACGTTACAGATATAATACACCCGACATAATCCAAAATCTAAAATCTAAAATCCAAAATTCCTCATGGTTAGTGAAGTTAAGACTGTTTCTGGACGCGGTATTCCCTTGGTAGGTAACGATATTGATACAGATCGCATCATCCCTGCTCGTTTTTTGCGTTGTGTCACCTTTGATGGCTTGGGAGAACACGTATTTACTGATGATAGAAAGGCTTTAGAGGGTAAGCATCCCTTCGATCAATCCCAATACCAAGGTGCCAAAATTTTAGTAGTTAATCGCAACTTTGGCTGTGGTTCCTCTAGGGAACACGCACCACAAGCGATCGCTAAATGGGGAATTAAATCATTAATTGGTGAAAGTTTTGCCGAAATCTTCTTTGGTAACTGTGTCGCTATAGGTATTCCTTGCCTGATTGCAGAGCCTATTATTGTCAAGCAATTGCAAGAAATTGTTACAACTAATCCCCAAGTAGCAATGACAGTGAACTTGGAAACAATGCAAGTTACTTCTGGGGATTTTGTTGCTGCTGTTTCTATGGGTGAAGGGGCAAAAAATATGTTTGTTTCCGGTACTTGGGATGCTTGTGGTCAGTTGGTATCCCATGCAGAGCAGGTGAAAGCCACTGCTGCGAAGTTACCATATTTGAGTTGGAATTAGGGTAAGTCAAAGAGTTGATGGGGGTAATAGGTCACTAATATGACAACACAATTTCCCATCATAGAAATTCCCCTAAATGCACCAGAAGATGATGAGGAGATGGGAACCAAGGAAAAATTCTGGTTTACTCATCCCCAATTTGGTCGTTGTTTGTACAAAAAAGCTAGACAAAACACAGGTGAAGATTGGTCAGAAAAAATAGCCGCAGAATTGTGCCATTTATTGGGAATACCCCACGCTAGTTATGAGTTAGCAATATTCAACGGCGATCGCGGAATCATTTCACCATCATTTTTCCCTACAAAACAGAATATAACAGAGTTTGATAGACTTACCCCTGGCAATGAAATTCTTCAGGAGAAGGTGTCAGGTTATCCCGATTCTAATGAAGACCTATCTCAACACACCATAAATAATGTATTTAATGCCATAAGCAGTTCTCAGGTTAACTTACCTTTTAATTGGACACCACCTGAAGGTATTACAACTACACCAGAGACATTTGTCAGTTATTTACTCTTAGACGCTTGGATTGGTAATACTGATAGACATCATGAGAATTGGGCATTTATGAGTTTAAACGGGGAAATTTACCTAGCACCAACTTATGATCATGCTTCTTGTTTGGGTCGAGAACTACTGGATGGAAAAAAGTCTACCAAGTTGCAACAAAATAAATCAGTCACAGGGTATGCACAAAAATGTAGTTCTGCACTTTATGCTGAAGTTAGAGCGAAAAAACCACTCAAGACATTTGATGCATTTTGTGAATCCCAAAACCTATATCCCGATGCAGCCAAAATTTGGCTAACTAATCTAGATAAAATATCCAGTAATGATACGGTAGAACTGTTTCAACGAATTCCATCAGATTTGATATCACAAACATCAATCGACTTTGGACAGGATATACTGGGATTTAATCGGGATCGATTGTTAAAGCTGCTAAATACTTGATAATGAAAACCTTATTCCTAGCTTGGCAAGATCCAAAAAGTCGGTCTTGGTTTCCCATTGGACGCTTAACTTTTAATGGGAACAAGTATGAATTTGTGTATACCTACGGTGCAAAAAAAGCTCAATCTGAGCATGACTTTCAGTTATTATATTCCTTTCCAGAATTAGACAAGGTATACACATCAACAGAACTCTTTCCCTTGTTTTCCAATCGAGTCATGAGACGTTCTCGTCCAGACTACAAAAATTATCTTGAATGCTTGAACATCCCTGAAGGTGAAGACGATCCCATAGCTATCCTTTCTCGCAGTGGTGGAAGGAAAGTAACAGATCATTTTGAAATCTTCCCATACCCAAAAGCAGATAAGAATGGACTTTACCACATCCATTTTTTTGCTCATGGATTACGGTACTTTCCTGAATGTGCAATTGAATGTATTAATCAACTACAAACAGGTGAACCTTTATATTTGACTCACGATTTTCAAAATCCCTACGATCCTCATGCATTGCTTCTACGCACTGAAGATAAACACAACGTAGGCTATTGTCCCCGTTATCTAGTGCATGATTTTTTCCAGATCATCAGACAAAATCCAGAATTGGTAAAAGTGCACGCTGAGCGAGTCAACCAAGCACCTACTCCCTTAAAACTTCGTTTATTGTGCAACATAACTACAAAATGGCATGAGGGATTTACTCCATTTTCCAGCGAGGAATATCAGCCAATGCCCCCAAGGGTAGCCACGCGAACCATGAACACAACTGATATTCCTACTGAATATGTTAACTCCTAAAGCTGATGCTGGGCGAGAAAAGCCTCCACCTCTGCTGCTATAGGTTGGGAAGCGATCGCACCTGGTTTAATGGTGGTTAATGCTCCCACAGCACTGGCATAGGTAACAATTTGTTTAGCAATTTGAGGGTCCCCCAAAGCCTTGACACCATGAATAAGTAACTGGTGGATAAATCCAGCAGAAAAACTATCCCCAGCACCAGTTGTATCAGCAACAGTCATGGGAAAAGCAGGTAATTTCCCTTCATTTTCACTCAAGCAGTAGGCACAGCCTTTTTCCCCATCTGTGACTAATACCCCCTCAACACCGTCTATCTTGTAAGTAATTGCCCCAGGGTCATCCGTATCAAATAGCCATTCTGCTTCTTCTTTGGCAAGTTTGACAAAATCGACTTTACTAAACAATGACTGAATTTGTGTCAGTGCAATATCGGGATTTTGCCAAAATACAGGTCGCCAATTTACATCTAAGACAATTTTCAGGTCATATTTTTCTGCTAATTTCAAAGCATGGTGGACTGCCTTACCACTATCAGGATAAGCCAACTCCAAAGTTCCTAATACCAGAAGTTCGGCATTTTCAAACAAAGAATGGGGTAATTGTTCTGCTTGCAAAAAGGTATCAGCAAACTCATTAGTCTCATGTTTACCAAATCCGGCAAAACTGCGATCGCCATCCAAATCTCGCACTACATAAACCTGGCGAGTAGGTGCAGTGGGATGTCGCTGTACCCCTGTCATATCCACACCTACATCTTGTAAGACTTGAATGAGAGAATTTCCTGGCTCATCTATACCCAAAGCGCCAATAAATCCCGCAGATGTACCTAATTTCACTAAAGCACAGGCTACATTAGCTGGTGCTCCCCCTGGGTAGGGAGTCCAGGACTCGACATTTTCCAGCCTTCGTCCCAATTGATCGGCTAAACAATCAAATAGAATTTCACCCAGACATAAAACTCGGGGATTACTCATTGCATTTTGGATCGGGATTTTCCAGTATAAAATCTACAATATTTCTTCCTCTTTTGTCGGCAGTGGTTCATACATTGAATTGACACTCTTCCATCAAACTATGTTGTGAAGAGAGATTCTTGCTTCATAGAAACCTGCTTTTTGGTACAAGTACCAACAATTCTTGCAGTTTCTCAACAAGCTGGAGTTTCTGTGTGCTCCATAGTATTTGTGATTTCTTTTTCTCCTTACTTCTCACGATTTGCTGTTTGATTGTCACAACTTGCATGAGTTTCATTTGAATAATCTGATTTTACCACCATACCCCGCCCGTGATTCATCTGTTCCGTCAAACTTTGTTGTGACGGGAGTCCTCTCATGGAAGAGAAATAGGATTAATGATGTTGGATGTGAAAATATTCTAGATTTTTAGTCATAAATGGAAAATTTTTCCCAGAATAGTATTGCGGCTAACACTTGAAATCCCTACTCACAAAAGAATCTTCTAAAATGAGAAGGAGCGATTAAGTACATATACTAAGGGAGGATACAAAAAGCATGGCTGGTGGCGAGTCTCAGACCCCTGTTAGTCTGTCAGACAGAGAAATGCAAATAATTGACTTAGTGGCCGCTGGCTTAACTAACCAAGAAATTGCAGCTAAACTGGAGATTAGCAAACGTACCGTTGATAACCATATCAGCAATATTCTCACGAAAACCGAAACAGCTAACCGAGTAGCTCTCGTCCGTTGGGCTTTACACTGGGGCAAAGTCTGTTTAAATGATGTCAATTGTTGTCCTTTACCCAACTCAGGCGAGTAAATTATTGGTTTAGGTGCTGCCAAACCCTTTATTATTGGTTTCTCTCAAGTATTTTCCTCCTCACGTCCCAGTTTTTATGTGAATCTCTTTAGCTGAATTAAAATAAGCTATGAGAAAACCATGATTGATGGGTAAAGGCAGTAATTGTTGCATCAATGAGAATAATTTGACGTTGATACAAATGAAATACTCAACGTCTTAGCTTGTTAATGGCTACTACAACAGGTAAAACATATATCTTGATTTCTCATTTGTATTGATTACAGTGAAAATAGTTTGTGGTAGATGGATCTTAATTTTCCACTGCCACATTTTTTATACCTTGTAATTTACCTGAAAGTTATAGTGCTACGGGCAAGTAATAAGTAATAATTTATGATTTCAAACCCACACATTCATGTATGGGGTTTCTCCCCCGTTCCCTGCTCCTCTGCCTCTGACTGTTCATAGGTTTGAGGCATCAAAAATGCTCTAATGTGCTTTGGTAATGCTATATCTAGCAATCACGTCTGAAATTGGCACCATTACAACTGAATTTATAGTTCGTAGAAACAATCTATGTTTCTATTATGGGCGTTCTCTGTATCTAATTTTAGATTATGGATTTCCAGATTAAACGGCTCGGCATTGCTCAATTATGGGATGATTTAGATTTCTTTGGAACGATTTATCAATGGTTTCAACCACCAATTCATCCCCATTTTTTATACAACGCCCACATATTCAGTGGAATCAGCGTCATCTGCGATCAACTTTCGACTTGGCCGTAGTGCTATACGATTGGGTATAGTAAAATATACTATCATTACATAGAAATTAACATATATTTTGATATTTACAATTCAGTTAATCACATAAATATTCAATATTTAACAATAAAAAATTGAAAAAAAGCAAATGATTAATAGTGAAGAAAAAGCAAAAAAAATTAAGTCTAATTGGTGGCGTTGGCCCTTAGAAATTTTATTCCCAGATAAAAAATTTGATGGTCAATTACAAAATCCAGGTAGTGAAGAAGTGTTCGATTTTGATGATGTAATCGCCTCAGATGATATATTTAAACTGATTGCAGAACAAATTGCTTATTATCCTGAAAACGATCAACGAGAATTATTTGCCATCTTTATTCCTGGTTTGGGTCAACCAGAACATGAGTCTTCTAGGAGGAGTCGCCGATATGCTGAAACCCTAAATACAGGAATTGCTAACCTGAATAACTCTTCTTTTCGGAAACCAAATCCTATCTTGGATAGAATTAACCCTTACCTGGACTGGATTGATGCCACCATTCATCGTTTGGGTTTATCTGGTAGTCCTGTGATTAATAATACGGCGACTTTAATTGTACGTGCCTTAGATAGCGATACTCCTCTGCATTTATCCAGTGATAGTCATGGAACTATTTTATTGTCTCGAGCTCTGAGTCTGGCGAAAAGAAAATTTATTGACAAACATGCAGCTATTTGGAATTTTAAAAGACGGCAAAGTTGGGAGTTAAAATGGCATAAATGTAGCTATCAACTCATCAGAATCTTTAATTTTGGCAATGGTTACAAAAAATGGGTTAAAGGACCAAAGTATATTATGGTTTCCATTGCAGGAGATCCTTTACCGGAAAAACTGGGTATTACGCCAGAAGAAGCATCTACAAAGGATCGAAATGATATTAAATTCTTGATATTTCCCGGTTTATTCCCTAAGAATAGCTTTGAAGCCCATAATATGATGTTTACTACGGAATTGTTACGCCAAACTTTTCGCAAAAACGGCTTAGAAGTTGGTGATTTTGTGAGTTTGTATTTCCTACTTGAGCAAAATTCTTTGAAAATTTCCACTCCAGAGGAAGTACTTTGGCCTCAAGATATGAAAGACTATGTATGGAGTCCAGATAGTTTGAAATCAATACCAAATTATGTCGAAACGAATCAATTCAATTATTTTGATGATAATGCGATCGCTATATGTTAGTTAGCTTGAAATTGAAAAACCCGTTCATATGACAAATTGAACGGGTTTACTTTTGTTTTATTAGGATTTAATATTTACCTAATTCTTTCACAAAGGATGTTTTCACAAAAGCTTATAAACTAGCAGGAAGGATTACTTCATCAATACTGTGAATAATACCATTAGTACCTTTGATGTCAGTTGTAATAACCTTGGCACCACCTACTGTGACATTCTTTTTATCAGAACTGATTTCTATTTTTATATTTTCCCCTTCCAAACTTTTAATTTCACCTGTTTCTAATTGACTTGATTCTACATTTCCGGGTACTACATGATAGGTGAGAATCTTCACTAATACCTCTTTATTTTCAGGTTTTAATAAATCCTGAACTGCATCTTGAGGTAATTTAGCAAAGGCTTCATCTGTTGGTGCAAAAATAGTGAAAGGGCCCTTACCTTGCAAAGTTTCCGTTAATCCAGCTGCTTTCAGTGCCTTCGTGAGCATAGAAAAAGATGGACTTGACGATGCCAATGCTACTACATCTTTACCATCTGTACTAGTTGTAGGCTCGTTAGAAGGAGTTTCCGTTCCCGGAATTGGGTTTGTTGGTACTATTACATCTGGTTGAGTTGGATTTGTGTCTGGAGTCGGTACTGATGGTGCCACACTAGGAGTAGTAGGAGTCTGGTTACCACAAGCAGCACGATTGTAGGGACACTCGTCAAAAATACCAGGTCTTCTTGTTCTCTGTGCAATTATTTTCTTGCTTGGCTTCTCGCTCTTTATCCCTTGGGACAAAGATGCAGTTGGTGTGTATTGAGTATTAACCGGAAGCCTTTGACTATGAGTATATGGAGCTTCTGCAAAAATAGTAGGATTGGAATTTATTGCTTTATTTGCACCAGTTGCTGTATTCGCGCCAGCTGTCATACTAAAGCAAACACTAGGACCAATTATTCCTACGACACAAGCTAGCTTGGTTAGAAAAGTTATGGAATCTACTTTCATGAATTTGGCTTGGCTTTTATTTACACACATCATACTAAAGATTTATAACATTTTATTACCCATAATATCTAACTACTAAAGTTAGATATTATATTTTGAATGTTTGTCATCACTAACAAATTCCACACTAGCAAGAAATCATCATCAAAATATATTAGCAACATTTATATAATTAATTAGCCTTCAAGAATAATAGAGTACTATTTTATACGTAATGCTTCGGTATTAAATACCAAATTATTTCTCTTGCAAGTTTGAATTTATTTCTGGCACAATAATCATTTCATCAACTATAATGATAAGTAAATATAGAATTATTTTTAAAGTAAAATCGAATATTTATACAAGAAATAAAGACTATTTTATATGGAAAAATAGCAAAAATATTAATTAGGTCTATATCTGTATAATCCTATTTTATTTATGAGTTTATTTTGGAAGTATGGGAAAAATGGCTATAAATATAAATTTTATTTTCATTAATCAAATAGTAGCCTCATATATGTGTTTAGAGGTAATTAAATGATTTGTTCTAAATAAAAAATAATTTTTAGTTTGATAACAATAACATATACTTTTGAAAGCTGATGCCATCCGGTGATTCAATCCATGATTTTATTAAGATTAGTTAAGATAAGGTTGTAAAATCTTATAGATGTATTCAGTACAGGATTTCACTAATGCTGGAATTATACCAATTTGAAATATCTCAATACTCAGAAAAAGTACGCTTAATCCTGGACTACAAAGGATTAGAATATCGTAAGCATGAGGTAACTCCAGGCATTGGACAAGTGGAACTATTTCGGATGACTGGTCAAAGACAAGTCCCGGTATTAAAAGATGGCAATAAATTTGTTGCTGATTCCACGGAAATCGCAAAGTATTTAGAAACACATTATCCTGAGCAGCCTTTGATACCCACAGATTCCAAAAAAAGAGGTTTTTGCTTAATGATGGAGGAATGGGCGGATGAGTCCATTGGTATAAAAGGTCGAAAGGCTTTATTTTCTGCTATTAGTCAAGACCAAAGTTTTCGTAAGTCCTTGCTACCTATTACTACCCCTGATTTATTCAAAAATTTGGTGGGAGAAGTGCCTAGTGATTTTCTGAAACTTCTAGGTGTTGGGGTGGGTTATACTCCCGATGTGGTTGCATCTGCTATCAAGGATCTGAAACAAGATTTGTCTGCATTATGTTTAATATTGGCAGATAGCCCTTACTTACTTGGGGATGAACCTTGTTTAGCTGATTTCGCTGTGGCTGGTTTATCCATATTGCTGAAGTTTCCAGATGATGCTTATATTGATATACCTGAAGCTCTCAGAGGTAAAGGTGTTCCTGGTTTAGCCGATAATCCAGATTATGAACTATTTTTTACCTGGCGCGATCGCCTTTATGCTCAATTTCGCAAACCTTTAACAGGACAAAGTAATACTGGAACTGCACCAACCTCAATTCAAATTGATTAATTGATAATTGTTCAATTTATTCGTTTTGATAATTAAATCCCCGACTTCTGTGTGAGCGATCTTTTTCCCAGGTGCGCATATTAATTCAGAAGTCGAGGTTTTTTAATGCAAATAGACACTATTCCCATTAAACTAGTACATACGAACCAATACTATATATATGAAATGTCCGATTTAATTCTGTTTTGGCATCGGCGGGATTTGCGAATTGCTGATAATATTGGACTTGCAAAGGCAAGACAATTAAGTAATAAGGTAGTAGGGTTATTTTGCCTCGATCCGTGTATTCTCAAAGGGGATGACATTGCTCCGGTGAGGGTGACATATATGATGGGTTGCTTGCAAGCACTCCAAGAGCAGTATAGAAAAGCTGGTAGCCAATTATTAGTAATTCAGGGGAATCCTGTACAAGCAATTCCTCAATTAGTAACAGCATTGAACCCCAAAGCAGTATTCTGGAATTGGGATGTAGAACCCTATGCTCAAAAACGCGATCGCATCCTACTAGAAGTATTACAAAATCAGGGTATCCAGGTTTTAGAACAGAATTGGGATCAGCTATTACATTCACCGGATGAAATTTTTACTGGTAATAATAAGCCTTACACAGTTTACAGTCCTTTTTGGAAGAATTGGAGTAGTAAATCTAAGGCAAATCCTGTGGATAAGTTAAATAATATTACCGGATTAACAGCCACAGAACAGGAAATAGCAGTAGAAAATGGTGTAATTAAATTACCCAATGCGAAAGATTTAGGATTTGTCTGGGATGGAGAATTGATACTTGCACCGGGAGAAACTCCAGCTCGGGAACAGTTAGAGGAATTTGCTGCTGGTGTAATTAATGAATACCAGGAACAGCGTAACTTCCCTGAAGTTGAAGGAACATCAAAATTAAGTGCAGCATTGAAGTTTGGAGTGATTGGTATTCGTACTGTGTGGCAAGCTACTATAGAAGCCTTAGCCAATAGCCGCAGTGACGAAACCCAAGCCAGTATTCGCACATATCAACAGGAATTAGCTTGGCGAGAATTTTATCAACACGTTATGTATCATTTCCCAGAACTAGCGGAGGGTGCTTACCGGGATATTTTCAAAACCTTTCCTTGGGAAACCAATATAGAACATTTTCAGGCTTGGTGTGAGGGAAAAACTGGTTATCCCATAGTTGATGCAGCCATGCGTCAGTTAAATGAAACCGGATGGATGCATAACCGTTGTCGGATGATTGTTGCTAGTTTTCTGACTAAAGATTTAATTCTCAATCCCCAGTGGGGGGAGAAGTACTTTATGCAGAAGCTGATTGATGGGGATTTATCTGCAAACAATGGTGGTTGGCAATGGAGCGCTTCTAGTGGTATGGATCCGAAGCCTTTACGTATCTTCAATCCAACTAGTCAAGCCAAAAAATTTGATGCTGAAGGGGAGTATATCAGACAATGGATACCAGAATTGCGATCCCTCGATACTAAATATTTAGTTACTGGTCAAATTTCCCCCTTAGAACGTCATGCTCTTGGTTATCCAGAGCCGATTGTGGATCATAATCAACAACAAAAAAGATTTAAGGAAATTTACAGTCAGCAAAAATGAGGTGTTCGCATATTTCAATTGGATGAAGTACATAAATAAAAAAATTGGTGTTCCCGAAATTTTTTCATCGGGACTGGCTTATTTCTTAAAATATCTAAGATTATGAATCTCTTGATATCTAGCAATATACTCCACATTCATTCTTTCGGTATCTGAGAGTAAATTCTTAGGGAAATTCTGGGGAGAATATCGAGGACGATACCAAGGCTGATTACTAAAGTACTGTTGTAAACCGGGGGTCTGGAAACGACGACCGTGATGGGCGAAAATAGAATTACGCATAATATCCAACTCAAATGCACTCTTATTTTGTAAATCAGCATCGGTGACTATTTTTTGCGATAACCAAGCATATTTATTTCCAGTGGATGAAGTGGCAATTTCTTTGAAATAAAATCTGTCTGGAGATGTATTGACATCTTGACTGGCAAAGGCACAGTATGACTGAGAGTTCCTTTCTCCATAGGTTTTCAGAAGATTAATGCAACTATTACGATCGCTAAATTTCTTTACATAGACTGCAAATAATTTTTTCCCTGACAAGTTACCATACTCTGGTATCCAAAACATTCCTGCTTGCAGATATCCTCTTGTTTGCAATGTTTGCACTTGTTTCGTGGCAGTTTGCTCGTCGGAATAAGCAGAATCTGCCAGGAAATAAAAGGAGTTTTGATTGGAAGTTGGGTAATTATTGGTAGATATTGGTGGAGTTGTTGATTGGCTTACTTGCTGTTCCATATCACTTTGGAGAGTTTTTGTCAATATCATGCCTGCGAACGCAGCAGCAATTAATCCTCCGCCAATAGTTCCTCCCAGGATGAGGGCATTTTTATTTTTATTTTGAGTTTGAATGGTTGGTGGTGGGTTCCTAGGAATAAAATTTATCTTCTCAGAGGAAGATGCAGAAAGAGTTGGTGGTTGAGTTGCAGGTAATTCCGTAGGTGGAAGATTATTGATTACCCCCTGTTCTCTGTTTTCATATGCTTTTCTTTGCAAAGCATCTAGCATTTCCCTGGCTGTCGCAAAACGATCACGGGGATGATATTGAATGGCGCGATCAATTATTGTTTGCAATTCCCAGCTAATATGGGGTGCATATGTTTTCCACAGAATCTCTCCTGTGCGGGAATCTGTTTCTATGGTTTGTGGTTGCTTACCTGTGAGCAGATAAATGGCTGTGAGACCTAAACTATATAAATCGCTGGAGTAAATCGGTCTACCTGCGGCTTGTTCGCTAGGCATATATCCAGGTGTACCAATCACGATAGAACTGATGGGACTACCTTGGGAGTTAATTGTAGTTCCCATAGATTCCCTAACTGCACCAAAATCAATTAATACTGGTTCCCCATCTTGATGACGCAAAATAATATTATCTGGTTTGATATCTCGGTGAATAATTCGTTTTGCATGTACGTATTCTAAAATATTTAAGATACTTATTAAAATTTTGCGGGCAGTATGTTCACTGAATAAACCCTGCTGTTGGATTCTACTAGTAAGAGTGTCGCCTTCAATCCATTCTTGCACCAGATAAAATAAATCATTTAACTGGAAATAGGCATACAAAGTAGGAATGCGATTCTCGTTCCCAGAGGCTGCGCCAACCCAAGCTCCACCCAATTCTTCTAAAATTGCTGCTTCTCTTTGGAACCGTTGCTGTACCAACTGATAAATTTCAGGATTATTGACAATGAGTTTGAGTTGTTTAATCACGCAACGGCGATGAGAAGGCATTTGGGTATCTTCTGCCAGGAAAGTTTCCCCAAAGCCACCGCTTCCTAGAGTTTTGATAATTTGATAGCGGTTATTTAGCAGCATGGAGCCAGAGATTTTATCACTGTCATATTAGTTACATAATATTATCATGGCAGATTTACCAACTATGCAACTTTTCAACAGAAGGTAAGAAAGTTTTTAACATTTCGACTGAAGCAAAATAAGGGAGATTATTCAACGAAAAAATAGGGGAATGGGTGACAACTTACCTGAAAATAGGATAAACAAAGCTTTATGTTTTTGCGTGCAAGGAGTCGCCGATGAAATCAACCTCCACCTATTGGAATCCATTATCTTCTACTTTCATTGACAAGTGGGAAATTATTGAAGGCTCAGAAGGGAAACTTTCCCAGATTACCATTGCAGTAGATTCTGAAACTGGCGATTACACGAGATTGACTAAATTTTTGGATGGTTATTCTACCGAACCATTTGGTCAGAAAAGTCACGATTATCCAGAGGAGATTTTTGTTGTTTCAGGTCGATTATATGATGCAGCTTTTCAGATGTGGCTAGAATCAGGCTACTATGCTAGTCGTCCTCCGGGTGAGGTTCATGGTCCATTCACAGCTGATGGGGATGTTATCATCCTGGAAATGTCTTTCCCTAGTCAGTCCAAACCATATAGGCAGACATTATTGAAGCACTAAACCTATGAACAGTAAAGTTATTATTTATTACTTATTACTTATTACTTGCCCATAGCACTATACCAATAAACCATGATCAACCTTCCGTGGTAATTACCGAATAATTACCATTGTGGAATAGGCAAACAAAAAATCAAATTTAACCGGAATCCCCATAAATACCTAGAATTGACTATAGTAACTCCATTCTTTTGCCTAATTTTTAGTGTATTCTTATACTTTACAGATGCAATTTTTCTGTACCGATAGCAAGAATAATAATTGCCAGGACGATTTCCAACCATGCATCTGGTATTGGTGGCTAAATGTCAATGGCTTTGAGCAGTGGGGAGTTGATCATGACAGCTTAATAACTGTAGATAAGTAGATACTAGGAATTACTCTTAACTTACCTAAAAGCAAGGGCTGTCTCGGGATTATGGGTGATTTATCTCTAATGACACTGATAACTGAAATAACATCGTCAATCGATGGGAACTAGGAGAAAAAGCTGTGAAAATACATTGGTTATTACCTGGCACTGCTGTTGCTATGTTGGTGCTTTCTGCACCTGCTGCTGCTGCTAGATTGAAATCTTGGCGTTTTGACGCTAGCCAGAATCGATTAGAAATTAACACCATTGGTGATGTCCAACCCCAAGCGCAACTTATCTTTAATCCCACCCGCTTGGTAATTGATTTACCTGGAACCGAGTTAGGACAGAACCCAATCAACCAAAACCTAGGGGGAAAAATTCGCGCCATTCGTGTAGGGCAATTCAATTCTCAGACTACTCGTTTAGTACTGGAACTAAGTCCTGGATATACCCTAGACCCAAAACAGGTGAAATTTGTGGGGACTACTGCCAGTAATTGGTCTGTACAGTTACCGCAGCCAAAACTAAAAACCCAGGCTTTGACTCCCGGAAAAACTTATAATTTCAATGTCTTTACACAAAATACTAACACCACTGATAATAAATTAACGTCTATTAATACAAATGTTAATACTTCTCGGCTAGCACAATCAGATACATCATTTATTAGTACGGTTCAGTCTGTCAAATTAAATCCCACTGGTACTCAATTAGTAATTAGAGCCGATCGCAATTTAACTGCAAATGGTGGTTGGGATAGAACTACAGGTTTGTATCGGATTGTCATTGCTAATGCCAAGTTAGCTCCCAAGGTTAAAGGACCCCAATTAAATGCCGATAGTCCCCTGCTTCGCATACGCCTACAGCAACAAGATCCTCGTACCGTAGTTGTATTGGTACAACCAGCTAGTAGAGTATCTATTGGGAGATTAAACCAAATTGGCGATCGCTTTATCTCTGTCAATTTACGCCGTTCCTCCATGGTGAGGAATCCCTTATCTCAGCCCATATTCGGTCTGACACCACCCCAACAGTCCCAACCCATACCCAGAAAAATCACCAATCAACCCATTTCCCGACCTTCCCGTCCCTTATCAAAAAGGCGAATCGTGATTATGATTGACCCCGGACACGGTGGTAGAGATTCCGGTGCAGTCGGCATTGGTAGATTATTAGAAAAGGATGTAGTTCTGTCCATTAGCAAAACAGTCGCCTCTGTATTGTCACAAAATGGCATTCAAGTGTTACTTACCCGAGATTCCGACTATTTTGTTACCCTTCCTGCTAGAGTGCAGATGTCCCGAAAAACTAGCACGAATTTATTTGTCAGTATCCATGCCAATGCTGTGGCTAACCGTCCCCATGTCAGTGGAGTGGAAACATTTTTTTATTCTCCTAATAGCAAGAGTTTGGCTCAAGCAGTTCAGAACAATATAATTGGCAGAATTGGCAACCTCAACAACCGAGGGGTAAAACGAGCCAGATTTTACGTACTGCGAAAAAATACCATGCCTGCCATTTTAGTCGAAACTGGTTTTGTCACAGGTACGGAAGATAATGCCAGATTACGTAATCCACAATACCAGAAGCTAATGGGAGAAGCCATTGCTAATGGTATTTTAGAATACTTAAGACGAAGATAAGTATGGCAATAATTATCAGGCAATTAATACCTGTATAAAATAACCCATTGAGTTGAGAATTTATTATTCAGTATGAAATTGCCCAATTAATCCTGTATCTTAATCAAAAAACTAAAATCAAAATTTGCTTGTGTTTTCATCTTCCATCAACTTTGAAGGCAATCTCTCCTCTTTTAATACCCAAGAACCCCAGCGTGCTCCCATTGGCATCTTTGATAGTGGTGTTGGTGGTCTAACCGTACTTAGACAACTGTACCAACAACTTCCTCATGAATCTATCATTTACTTTGGGGATACAGCACGACTCCCCTATGGCATTCGTTCCCAAGCAGAAATCTTACAGTACGTGCGGGAAATCCTGGAATGGATGCAAAAACAAGGGGTGAAAATGGTAATTATGGCTTGTAATACTAGTTCCGCCTTAGCTCTAGAAGCGGTGCGTACAGAATATAATATTCCCATCCTTGGTTTAATTTTACCCGGAGCAAAAGCAGCAGTACGGTTAGGCAAACGAGTGGGGGTGATTGCTACTCCCGCAACTGCTAAAAGTAATGCTTATAAACAGGCAATTATGGAAATTGCTACAGATGTGGAAGTTTGGCAAGTTGGTTGTCCAGAGTTTGTACCCTTGATTGAACAAAACCGCATTCATGATCCTTATACCATCCAAGTAGCAAGTTCCTACTTGGAACCACTATTAGAAAAAGAAATTGATACCTTAATATATGGCTGCACCCATTATCCCCATCTGGCACCGGTATTGCGATCGCTACTTCCTGAACATATCCAACTCATCGATCCAGCTGTTCATGTCGTAGCTGCTTGTGCCCAGGAATTAGATCTACTAGGCTTAAAAAATACTCATCCACCATTACCAACTCGCTTTGCTGTTAGCGGTTGCTCTCAACAATTTGCCCAATCTTCCCTGCAATGGTTAGGTTGTACCCCCACAGTAGAGACGGTTAGCTTTACTAATATTGAAATTTCCCATGCAAAAAAAGACTAGTAATCCCAAGTTACTAGCCCTCAACCTAGAACTGGTAATGAACCAACTATTCAACTTACCAGTTCTCACATATTTTTCATTAGCTATTGAGTATTGAGTAATGACTCTGGATTATTGATAACTTCACTCACCTGTTGAGTCACCGAAATATCCGACTGAGATTTTCCCCCATTCATTGAGCCTATATTTGAATTCACAGTTCTTTTACTACTATGCTTGACTATGGCTAGTAATATATAAACTGCAAACAAATACCCCGAAGCTAAAATAAACATCAACATAAGCATCTTTCCACCAACCATTTTTCTCCCAGCACTTGTCTCAAACGAAAATCAAATAAATAGGAAAAATGAGGCTATCTGAATTCGTACTTGATAGCTTTTCCTACATAGATTTTTATGCCAGAGTGCAATTGCTCTCCGACCCAAAATAAATATTTTCTCTATACGGGCTATAACTGAGAATAATACTCAATAAACATAAAGAAAATTGTGTATCTATTTTCAGCAGTCTACCTAGTCCGTTAAAGTTTGCACGCACCTCTCATTACCATGAGCAAGACAAAGTCCCAGATGCGGCGAAGAAATATAGCAAACTACCCTTAGGGTAGTGCATAACTCCTAGCCCAGAGGTTCGCATACTCCAGTGTAAGTCAAATAATTATTTGGCTTTACTGGTAATTATTCTATTCAAATTCATCACGCCCAGAGCAAAAATACCTATTGGACTTTCGCCCCTCGGGATGAATATCAACAAAAAGATTGAAATCCCTTAGTTTCAGCCTAACACAAATATGTTGACTTTTTGCTTGATTTTTTGGGTAAATTTAAAATTGGTTCGATGAAAGCGATCTTTTGAGAGTATATCTACTTAATAAGGCATTTGTAAGACAATTGTTCTGTAACCGGAATGGTTATCAGTGTTTATGTCAACATCCCATCTCGATATGGAACTAACTGTATTACAGAGTCTCTTCTTAACGTAGCTATCTCTGAAAGACTATATCATCTACCCAACTAGAATACTTATTTAATTGTAGGTTACTATCAAGGTCTATGTAAATACACAAGATTGTTTCTTTATCTCAGGCTTAAAAAACTGATGCGAAACCATGTTTTGCAGATTATTGGCTAAATCATCAGGGTTTTTACACTTTTGAGTCCCTGGAACATTTATAGATAAATTCAATTTCGTTCAAATCCGTGCTCATACAATTGGTCATAATCTGATAATGCAGACTATACTTTTATCTACCTGAAGTACTTACCAACTTTAAAGCAAGCAAATTAAAATTAAAGATTCGGGATCTGAGCTTCAATATTAGTAATATTTAACGATTAAATCAAGATCCATAATTACTGCATTTAAGTTACATCTATCAGTTGAATAGATTTTATATCATAATTTTGTTAAAAATAAAGTAGTTATAAATACAAAAAATCAAGATAAATCAATAAGTAATTGTGAATATATATAGTACTTACCTAAATACAGTTTCCTTCCCCACTAACACCTAACTTAGAAATCGCTATTTTCAATTGTCATATATGGCAGTAGTTATAAGGGTTAAGGAATTAGGGAGATTTATATTAATAATCCACAAAAAAGCTACACACAGACAGCAGGAGGCAGGGAGAAGGGAGCAAGGAGAGAATTGTCTGTAGTCATAATTTAGGAAAATGATATTAGATAAGAGTGGCATAAATTTCAGATGCAGCAGATTCGATACTTGTGGGGTACAGCAACTGAGTCAAATTCAAAGCTGAAAAACTATCCCTGAAATTGGTGTACCTCACTTACCTCAAAAACACTGTAAAACCCAGGGCAAGGTGTTGGAGTTAGGGTGTAGTGTTGATAGATATTCAATACTTAGTGCTTGAAAAAAAATTCTTGTTCTTTATCCCCCGCACCATACACCCCAAAGCTGGTAATATCAAGGGTTTATACTTAACAAGAGTGCCATTCGACTTCGATATAACCTAACGGATAAAAAGTCTTTTACCATCTGGGATATGGCATATCAGCAATATTTCCCAACGAAAATTGTACACTGGCACTAGGTTATCTTAAAATAAATAAAGGATATGTAAACTTTCGTAACCTAAGCCAGAGTCCGCCAATCCATGACCCCAGCCACATCTCTATTTTCCCCTGTGGAAGCAGACCTGCAGATACTAGCAGAGAACCTCAAGCAGTTAGTGGGAAATCGCCATCCAATTCTTTATGCCGCTGCCGAACACTTATTTGGTGCTGGTGGGAAGCGTATTAGACCTGCTATAGTACTGCTAATATCACGGGCAACAATGCAGGAACAAGATATTACTCCACGTCATCGACGTTTAGCTGAAATTACAGAAATGATTCACACGGCTAGCTTAGTGCATGACGATGTTGTGGATGAATCTGAAATCCGGCGTGGTGTACCTACTGTCCACAGCCTATTTGGTAACCGTATAGCTGTGTTAGCAGGAGATTTTTTATTTGCTCAATCTTCCTGGTATTTAGCTAATCTAGACAGTCTAGAGGTAGTCAAACTATTATCAGAAGTGATTATGGATCTGGCAGCTGGGGAAATTCAGCAAGGACTAAATCGCTTTGACAGTAGTACCTCTTTAGATGTTTATCTACAAAAAAGTTATTACAAGACAGCTTCATTGATAGCTAATAGTTCTAAAGCTGCGGGGGTATTAAGTAATGTCTCTTCAGATACAGCTGAACATTTATACAATTATGGTCGTCATTTAGGTCTAGCATTCCAAATTGTGGATGACATATTAGACTTCACCAGTTCTAGTGATACCTTGGGTAAGCCAGCAGGATCGGATCTCAAGAGTGGAAATCTGACAGCACCGGTGTTGTTTGCTTTAGAGGAGCAACCTTATTTGGAGGTGCTGACAGAGAGGGAGTTTGCTCAACAAGGAGATTTAGAACAGGCAATGAACTTAATTAAAAATAGCCAAGGTATACAGCGCTCAAAGGAACTAGCAACTCATCACGCCAAAATAGCTGTTGAGCATATTGAGGTGATTCCATCTTCCCAATCTCGGCAAACTCTTATAAATCTAGCAGATTATGTTTTGAGCCGACTTTATTAGTTACAACCTTGATAAATAAAGTGTGAAGACAGCACAGTCTTAATCTAGGGAAAATCTCACATAACTATAGAATACCCTTACCAGAAGTGTAACAAGAGGATGAAAGCTCTGCCAGAAAGAGCAACACAGTTGCGTGTTTCGTTCTTTAGACACCAGCATCTTTTTAGAATCCACTCGCTTCCAGGCGGGGGAGCAGTCAACATTGTCACAGATTGCCAAGGCTGATTTTATCCTGGTTATTACGTAGTGATTTTATATACTAGTGATTCATTAGGGACATTGATAACTGATAAGTTACCTGCCATTCCCTAATGAAATTTTCTCTAGAAATCAAGTCCTTGCTTCTGGAAAATTTTTGTTTATTTTC
>NZ_FYBH01000330.1 GCF_900185595.1 Calothrix rhizosoleniae SC01 | reverse complement strand
CTTAGAGAGTTTTGTCAATATAAAGTGAAATTACTTAACATAGAATCATTTTGTGTTATCAATGGACATAGTAAATTCTCAAGTTTCATTTGCATATGAAAGTAGGAATACTGGCAGGAGGGTTGGGAACCCGTCTATCTGAGGAAACGGTAGAAAAACCGAAACCAATGGTAGAAATAGGTGGTAAGCCAATTATGTGGCATATTATGATGAATTATGCCCACCACGGCTTCCAAGATTTCGTCATTGCTTTGGGATATAAAGCAGAAGTCATCAAAAAATATATGGTGGACTACTGTTCCCTCAACAGCAATTTAACCGTGAACCTCCGCCAAGGAAAGGTGCAGATGCACGGGGGATATAAACCAGATTGGAACGTAGATTTAATTGATACTGGTTTGCATACCAATACTGGTGGAAGAATCAAAAGATTAGCACCCTATATGGGTAATGAAACCTTCATGCTCACCTGGGGGGATGGAGTTTCCGATATTAATCTGCAAGAATTACTAGCATTCCATAAATCCCATGGCAAGCTAGCTACCATGACAGCAGTACGCCCACCATCTAGATTTGGTCATCTAGAACTTGAGGGAGACCAAATCTACGAATTCTCAGAAAAACCACAAACCAAAGAAGGATGGATTAATGGAGCCTTCTTTGTGTTGGAACCAGAAATATTTGATTATATTCCTGGAGATGACACTCAATGGGAAAAAGAACCATTAGAGTCCTTAGCCAAAGATGGACAATTAATGGCATATAAATACACAGGCTTCTGGCAATGCATGGATACCTTAAGGGACAAGCGGAGGCTAGAAAGTTTGTGGTCAAGTGGTAATGCACCTTGGAAAACTTGGGAGGAACCAGAAGAAAATGCGAGTACTACTAACGGGACACAAGGGTTACATCGGAACGATACTCGCGCCCATGCTGGTAGCGAAAGGGCATGAAGTAGTTGGTTTAGATAGCGACTTATACGCAAACAGCACCTTTGGCGAAGGATTGCCAGAAATACCAGAAATCAGAAAAGATATCCGTGACATCCAACTAGAAGATGTAGAAGGGTTTGATGCTGTATTGCATTTAGCTGGATTATCTAACGATCCCTTGGGCAATCTCAACCCCGACCTCACCTATGATATTAACCACCAAGCATCGGTGAAATTGGCACAGTTGAGTAAACAAGCAGGAGTTAGTCGTTATATCTTCTCTTCTTCTTGTAGCAACTATGGTGCAGGTGGGACTGACTGGTTAACCGAAGAATCAGCTTTTAATCCCGTCACTCCCTACGGTATTTCTAAGGTTAAGGTAGAACAAGACGTTGCTCAATTAGCAGACGACAACTTCTCTCCTACCTTCCTGCGTAATGCCACTGCCTATGGGGTATCACCGAGATTACGATTTGACTTGGTATTAAATAATTTAGTAGCTTGGGCCTTCACCACTGGTAAAGTATTTATTAAAAGTGACGGTACACCCTGGAGACCGATTGTTCACATTGAAGATATCTCACGGGCATTTGTTGCTGTCATGGAGGCACCAAGGGAATTGATTCACAATCAAGCTTTCAATGTCGGACGTAATGAAGATAATTACCAGATTCGGGATATTGCCAACATCGTTGAAAAAACTGTTCCCGGCTGTCGCATTGAATATGCCCAAGGTGTAGCACCTGATACCCGTTGCTATCGCGTGGATTGCAGCAAAATAGTTAATACCCTACCAGATTTCCAACCTCAGTGGAATGCCACAAAGGGAGCACAAGAACTTTACAACGTGTATAAACAAGTTGGGTTAACCCTGGAAGAATTTGAAGGACCGAAGTATCAACGAATTGCCCACATTCAAAAACTACTACGGGAATCTCGCTTAGATAACAATTTACGCTGGCGGACTGAAGCAGCTGTGTAATCCAATTTGAGGATAATTTCACATCCCTGATATTTCCATTTTTAACAATGTTGCAATCCTGAATTGTGTAGGTGTGCTTTTGTTGAAGCTAAAGTATTCAACCCAAGGTTAATACCAGGCTTACCAATTCAGGATTGCAAATATTTATCAGCCAAGTATGAATGCGATACGCGAAGGTGATAGGAGTAGACTTTAATGCCCAATTCTCAGCCCATCTGCCGTTCTTGTGGTAATCCAGATTTGGATTTAATTATTGATTTTGGTTATACTCCCCTAGCGGATAGACTTTTAACCACAGACCAATTAGAAAAACCGGAATATACAGCTTTATTAGATTTAGCATTTTGTCCCCATTGTGGACTGGTACAGATTAATGAAACAGTACCGCCAGAAATCCTTTTTTATGACGATTATCCTTATTTTTCTTCCATATCACCCTCCTTACTCAAACATTTTGGTGACAGTGCTCAAGCAATTATTCAATCCCGACCATTAGATAGCAATAGCTTAGTGATAGAGGCTGCTAGTAATGACGGGTATATGCTGAAAAACTTTGTAGAAAAGGGCATCCCCGTATTAGGAATTGATCCTGCAGAAAAACCCGCAGCAGTGGCTAACGAAGCAGGAGTACCTACCATGTGTACTTTCTTCACCAAGGATTTAGCAATTAAGTTGGTGGAGGAAGGTAAACAAGCTGATGTATTCTTGGCTAATAATGTCTTGGCTCACGTTCCTGATTTAAATGGTTTTGTGGCTGGATTTGGTACCTTACTCAAAGATACTGGGGTTGCGGTAATTGAAGCCCCTTATGTGGTAGATTTGGTTGACCATTGTGAATTTGATACAATTTATCACCAGCATTTATGTTACTTTTCAGTCACAGCTTTGGATAAATTATTTCGTAGACATGGTTTGTGTTTAAATCATGTGGAACGGACAAAAATTCACGGTGGTTCTCTACGGTTATTTATTGAAAAGAAAGAAGCAGTGCAAGACTCTGTAAAATCATTGTTGAGCATGGAGTCAGAGCGCAAAGTAGATAGGATTGACTACTATCAAGAATTTGGCGATCGCATTGCTGAAGTTAAGAAATCTTTACTAGATATTCTCTGGGATTTGAAGCGCCAAGGTAAGAAAGTTGTTGGTTATGGTGCAGCTGCAAAAGCAACGACATTGCTAAGTTATTTTGATATTAATAAAACCCTATTGGATTATGTTGCTGACTTAAATCAGTTTAAGCAAGGTCGGTTTATGAGTATCAATCATTTACCGATTGTGCCACCATCTCAAATTCTAGAAGATATGCCTGATTATGTATTAATTCTGGCTTGGAATTTCGCAGAAGAAATTATCCAACAACAACAAGCTTATCAGCAAAAGGGTGGTAAGTTTATTGTGCCTATTCCTCACCCCAAAATTGTATAGTAAAAGTTTTTACTAATTAGGAGTCAGAATTAATTATCAAGATTATGGCTCCTAAATATAGCAATGGACATATTAATTAGGACAGTATTATTCGACTCAAAGACTGTCAACTATCAACTACCAACTAACAACTATCAACAGCAAAAAATTGGAGATAACATTAATGACTGGTAATCAACTACTATCAGAGCCGGCAAAATCAGCAGCTAAATTGGCAGAATATACTTGCCCTAATTGCGGACACAAAGGATTATCCTTATTCTATGAAGTACCTCAAGTTCCCGTCCATAGCTGTTTAATGATCTCCAGTCAAGAGGAAGCACAGAAGTTTCCTTGTGGTGATGTTGTTTTAGGCTTTTGCGATCATTGTGGTTTCATTACCAATATTGAATTTGATCGCAAATGGTCAGCCTACGCTCCCAATTACGAAGACCAACAAAGTTATTCTCCCACATTTAATAAATTTGCCCTAGAGTTAGCCAACCGTTTAGTTGAAAAATATGACCTCCGCAACAAAGATATTGTGGAAATTGGTTGCAGCAAAGGTGATTTTCTGCTGTTATTGTGTGAATTAGGCAACA
Source organism: Calothrix rhizosoleniae SC01 (assembly GCF_900185595.1). Classification (GTDB taxonomy): domain Bacteria; phylum Cyanobacteriota; class Cyanobacteriia; order Cyanobacteriales; family Nostocaceae; genus Calothrix_A; species Calothrix_A rhizosoleniae. The sequence continues at coordinate 13,269 of NZ_FYBH01000330.1, read as the reverse complement.
ATCGCGGTGTAGGTATTGACCCCAGCGTAGTTCCCGGAAGAGTTAACAGTGAAGCTGCTGAACGGGTAACTTTCATCCAAGACTATTACGGCGAGCAACACGCCAAATATGTCGGTGATTTTATTTGTTGTCGCCATACCTTAGAACATATTCAGCCCACCTTTGAGTTTATCAGCACCGTGCGCCGTTCCATTGGCGATCGCCACATTCCTGTACTATTTGAAATTCCCGATACTAACCGCGTCCTCAAAGATATGGCATTTGAGGACATTTACTACGAACACACTTCCTATTTTACCCCTGGTTCCTTAGCTCGATTATTCCGTGCTTGTGGGTTTGAAGTCACCGACTTATATCGGGATTATGGTGACCAATATTTATTTATTGAAGCTATTCCAGTCGCCACACCCTCAGATAAGATTCATCCTTTTGAAGAAACCCTAGAACAAACAATCGAGGATGTTAAATACTTCGCTAACAACATTCAGAACAAACTGAATGATTGGAAACAGAAGCTAGAAACTATGCAAGCGGAGGGTCAAAAAGTAGTTGTTTGGGGTTCTGGCTCCAAATGCGTTGCTTTTCTTACTACCCTAGATACCATTGACAAAATTCAATATGTGGTTGATATCAATCCCCACCGTCATGGTAAGTTTATTCCTGGAGTGGGTAAGCAAATTATGTCTCCAGAATTTTTGAAAGAATATCAACCCGATACAGTGATTGTCATGAATCCTATCTACTGTGAAGAAATTCAAAAAATGCTGGATCAGATGGGAGTATCAACAAAAGTTATTCCTTTGTAATCATTAAATCCTATAATTTAGCTCCTCGACTTTTGCAATAAGTCGAGGAGCTGTACATAAGTAAACTTTTTGCATATTGTTTAGTTAAAAAAATAAGATATAAATTCATGACAAATCTGTCTCAACATATCTGTCCCGTATGCGGCTCCGACCATTTTGAAATTTTTTTTGAAATGTTAGAAGTGCCTGTATTTTGCAACGTATTATGGCCAGAGCAAAAAGCTGCACAAAATTGTCAGAAGGGAGATATTAAACTAGCTTTTTGTCCTAGTTGTGGGTTTATCGGTAATGCAACTTTTGAACCATCACTTTTGGACTATACACAAGCTTATGAAAACTCCTTAGATTTTTCCCCCAGATTTCAAAATTATTCCCAATCTTTAGCTAAAAGATTAATCGAAAATCATGATTTAAATAATAAAAACATTATTGAAATTGGTTGTGGCAAAGGCGAATTTTTAGTTTTACTCTGTGAATTAGGTAATAACCAGGGAATCGGATTTGACCCCACCTATGTTCCTCTCCCAGAGCATCAAAAGGTTAAAGATAAAATCACATTTATTCAAGATTATTACTCCGACAAATATGCAGATTACGCCAGTGATTTTCTTTGCTGTCGGCATACCTTAGAGCATATTCCTCAACCAACTATACTATTAGAAAATCTCCGTCAAGCTATTGGCAATCGTAGCAATACAGCTATCTTTTTTGAAGTTCCTAATGGTTTAGATACATTCCGAGATTTGGCTATCTGGGACATTATCTACGAACACTGCTGCTATTTCGCTCCTGTATCCTTATCCTACGCCTTTGCATCCACTGGATTCCGCGTACAGCAAACTTCTGATGAATTTCGTGGTCAGTTTCTCTGTTTAGAAGCAGTTCCAGGAGAAAGCACCAAGGAAATGAGCGAACAACAAATTGGTGATTTGCAACAACTAACTGCGGATATTCAAACCTTTAGTCAAAGATTTACCAGCAAGGTGGAAACTTGGCAGAGTAAACTGGAATACATCAATCATAAAGACCAACGAACCGTAGTTTGGGGTGCAGGTTCTAAAGGTGTTACCTTCTTAAATTTATTGAAAAATAAAAATCAGATTGACTTTATTGTAGACCTCAACCCCCGGAAACAAGGAATGTATGTAGCTGGAACGGGTCAGAGAATTGTTCCTCCGGACTTCTTACAGGAATATCAACCAGAACTAATATTAATTATGAATCCTGTTTACGAGCAAGAAATCCGTCAAATGACGGCAGATATGGGCTTAGATGCTGAATTTGTATGTGTTTAGCCTTCTTTAACTAACACTGCATCCCCTTCCACTTTCACAAGGTAACTGGGCATGGGTTTGCTGGCTGGACCTTTTGTCACCTTTCCATCAATCCCAAATTCAGAACCATGACAGGGACAGAGGAATTTTTTGCTGTCAGATTCCCATTCCACGGTACAGCCTGCATGGGTACATTTAGGGTTAACAGCAGTCAGATTACTATCTTGAGATTTACCCACAACCAACACTGGACCTATGGGTGAGTTTTTTGCTAGTAATTGACCCTTACTATCCAAATCTGCAACTGAACCAACCTTTTGCCAATCTCCAGATGCATTAGATGCATTAGTGGTACTACTTTTATTATCTGGAGAGCAAGCTGCGATCGCTACTGGTAAACTAGTGGCTATACAACCAACACCAACCAAACTTAAAAAATCACGCCGATTCATAACTGTTACAAACTCAGTTTACGATAAGCCCATTTGTCTCAGAATATCAGTATTCGGTGTTATTTTAAGACGAAAATATTTGAATATAGCAATAAGACTTATAACGTCACGCACCAACTACCGATTGTTACAATTGCGTAAGTCCTGTACTTATACCAATTTGAAAAAAGAATGGGACAGATGGGTAGGGAACATCTACAATCTTTCAATATATAAAAGTATTTTACTGGTGCCGTGCCCTGACGAAGAGTTTATATGTCGCAAACATTATTTGAATTGGTATTACAAAGAAGAATAAGGATAATTTCGACTTTCATATCATGTCCGCCTGATTACTTATGATATAGCCATCCATGCAAAAATCACCAAAGCTCTTTCTCCCCCTGCTCCCTGCTCCCTGCTCCCCTGCTTCTTACTGACGTTTCATATCCAGGTTCAGCAATGTCTAGATTGTTATGTCAAAATAATTATTATTGGCATTTTTACTGATTTATGGTGTGGAATCGGGGAAAGAAATTATTCGGTAATCGCTACGTCATAGAATCAAAGCTGGGTGAGGGGGGAGTTGGTATTACTTACCTGGCGAACAATAGACGTGGGGAACTGCGGGTAATCAAAACCCTGCGGGAAGAAATATTAAACGATCCTGCTTGGCAACCACATCAAGGTAAACTCAGGCAAGATTTTAAAGATGAAGCATTAAGACTTTCCTTTTGTCGCCATCCTCATATCGTAGAAATAGAGAACTTATTTGATGATGCTAGCTTTCCCTGTATGGTAATGGAATATATTCAGGGAGAAGATTTAGGAAAGATAATAACTAAAAAAGGTGCATTATCAGAAGCTGAAGCACTGCTATATATCCGGCAAATTGGCGAAGCATTAACCGTTGTCCATGAAAGAGGCTTGCTGCATCGGGATTTAAAACCCAGTAATATTATGATGCGTCAGGGAAAACAAGAAGTGGTGTTAATTGACTTTGGTATTGCTAGACAATTTATCCCTGGTTCCGTACAGCAACATACGCAAAGTCTTACCCCTGGTTTTGCACCACCAGAACAATATGTACCTGATGGAGAAAAGGGAGAATATATTGATGTTTATGCTTTAGTTGCTACATTATATTCTTTGGTAACAGGGCAATTACCTATGCCTGTAACAGCAAGATTACAAAATATTCCCCTGACACCACCTCAAGATTTAAATCCCGGCAACAATATTAGCAATAGGGTGAATGAGGCAATAATGAAGGGGATGGCATTGAATTATCAGTTTCGTCCTCAATCGGTAGAGGAATGGTTAGATATGTTAGGTGCGGGAACTGTTCCGCCAACGCAACCTGTAAATAATCTCAAACCTAATCAGCCACAAACGAAAGCAGCAACTACACAACCCAGTCAGAAAAGTGTTAGTGTTCCTCCTGCAAAGCAATCTGTAAATAATCCCGTATCGCAACCACAGCCAAAAACCCCACCAACTACTCAGCCTAGTGTTGGTTTACCCCTCAAAACCTTTTCCTTTGAAACTGTGACTGTGAATGCAAAGGGAGAAATCATTAACCGCCGCAACTTGCAAGCAAAGTATTTTGTAGAAGATTTGGGTAATGGTGTCACCTTGGAGATGGTGCAGATACCAGGGGGAACCTTTAAAATGGGTTCTCCAGAGAGTGAGAAGAATAACTTTGATATAGGAAGACCCCAACATCAAGTCACAGTCAAACCCTTCTTCATGGGGAAATATGTAGTCACCCAAGAACAGTATCAGGTGATTATGGGTAAAAATCCCTCACACTTTAAAAACGAAAGTACAAAATGGTTGTTTGGTAGGGAGAATAGGAATAAGAATAGACCTGTAGAACAAGTATCCTGGTATTATGCAGTGGAATTTTGTATCAAGTTATTAAAAGCTACAGGGAAAGAATATAGATTACCCAGTGAAGCAGAATGGGAATATGCTTGTCGTGCTGGAACCACTACACCATTTTACTTTGGGGAGACTATTACCACCGATTTAGCAAACTATGAAGGGACTTATACATATGCTTCTGCACCTAAGGGTAAAGATAGAAAGCAAACCATAGATGTAGGAACATTTCCACCCAATGCTTTTGGTTTATACGATATGCATGGGAATGTTTGGGAGTGGTCTGCAGACCATTGGCATAGTAACTATGAGGGATTACCAAATGATGGCAGAGTATGGTTAGGAAATGGTAATGATTATCGTTCTCCTCTGCGGGGCGGCTCCTGGGCTAACCTTCCTTCTTACTGCTGCTCTGCGTACCGCATTAACGTCCTTAGGGCGGGGCACGATGACATCAACTTCAATATTGGTTTTCGGGTTGTGTGCGCGTTTGGGAGGACTTATTAATAGCCCTTTATCCTTTTCCCCTCTTCCCCTTTACACTTCTTCACTTTTCCCTCATCCGCCTTCGGCGGAAAAATTTGTTTCCCATAAACCAGTTTCCTTTTTGCAAAAAGCTTGAAATGGGTATAGGGTTTCAGCTTAAAATATAAGGCTATATCTGTAATTAATTAGCAGTCATAGCACACAGCAAATAGCCCATGTTTTGACTGCCAAAATGCTCCCTCAGCCGACTTGGCGACAATGAAACATACCCTTTCCGTACTTGTAGAAGATGAATCGGGAGTTCTCTCCCGTATTGCTAGTTTATTTGCCCGTCGTGGTTTTAATATTGAAAGCCTTGCTGTTGGACAAGCTGAACAGGGAGGCGTATCCCGTATTACTATGGTTGTACCTGGTGACGATCGCGTGATTGAGCAACTCACAAAACAACTATATAAGCTCGTTAATGTGCTCAAGGTGAATGATATTACCGAAGTCCCCTGCGTAGAAAGGGAATTAATGTTGTTAAAAGTCAATGCAACTAGTAGTACCCGTTCTGAGATTGTGGAACTAGCGCAGATTTTCCGCGCCCGAGTGGTAGATGTAGCTGAAGACGCCTTAACCTTGGAAGTTGTTGGTGATCCAGGTAAAATGGTAGCGATCGTTCAAGTATTACAAAAATTTGGTTTGAGGGAAATCGCCCGTACTGGTAAAATCGCTCTCACCCGTGAATCTCGTGTAAATACTGAGTTTCTCAAATCTTTGGAAGCAAAAGTTTGATCCCAATGTCAGTGCAGTGAAAAAAGCCTCAGTGCCAATCAATTGTAAGGGCGCAATGCTTGCGTCCTTACAATTGGTAAAATTATTTACTAACTCTTTCACAATCTAAAATCCAAGATGGCATCATGTAGAGCGTAAGATGAATTACTGTTTCAGATTAAAGACCTGTCAATTAACTGTTTACTTATTATAGGATGGATTGAGTATTGCAAAGCTTGGGGCTGGCTACGATGGCTAGGTATACGTGTTCTTTTACTCTTTCTATCCCTTTCGAGCGTCTTCAACCATTACAGATAGAACTTCTGCAAGAATGCGGTTTAGATGTCGTTTACTACACATCCGATTATATTATGGCTCGTGAGGTGCCTGGTAATGTTCCCTTTTCTAGGCTAGTAGTTGTAGAAATTTTAATTGATAAATCCACAGCTACAGAAACAGAAACTAGGATGAATATGGTGATCAAAAATGATGAACTACCACTTCAACTTGATAATCACTGTCGGCAAATTTTTACATATATTAAACAAGCGGTTGAAGATTGTCGTCATTGGCATTTGATTGAAAGTTTTGCTGGATAAACAAACTCATTGATCAACTACAAATGTGGATGAATAGAGTCCTATCTTGCTCCATACTTAAACCAATATGTTTAACAGAAAGTTAAGAGAGGAATTTACTTAAATCAAATTCCTCTGTTTGCTGTTCTGTATTAAACCTCTGAGAGCTTAACAGTAATAAAATTCTCTCTGAATAGTCAACGGCTCCCCGTAATTCTGCTTGTAATATTTCTAATCCACCATTGGCATATTCTTCAAAAATATGGTTACGCTGAACCTCATACTCTTCTTCCGTCAGGGATAGTATATCTAGATGTTGAGTTTCCGTAATTCCCAGCAATTTAATTAACCAATCATGTCCCATTGATGTGAAGTGTTCCAACCTAATGGGTGATGGTTCGCGCTTCGATATTTCCCCCAGAGTAACCCGCTTATTATGTTTTGCACCCAATGCAGCAGCAAAAACAACCACATCAGCAAAAGTCTTGAAAGGACCAGTACCCCCATCACCTGAAGTCAAAGCCTTAACCAACTCAGCCTTATCTTTTGCGACTCTGATTCTTCCAGTTTCTGCCATACAATTTTAGATTTTAGATTTTGGATTTTGGATTAACTCTATCTTAATGGAGCAATTCATCTCCCGTTACAGTCACCAGACTTAGCGGGAGATGAATTGCGACCAGTATAAAACTGAGCCTTTGGGAATCATTGTTTAGGTTGTTCTTGTATTCTCAATTTGCCTCACCACAGTCAGGGCTGAATAACTTACCCCAGCAGTACCTTCACCGGGATGGGTAGAGTCACCAACTAACCATAAGTCCTTGATGGGTGTACGATTGGCAAAACCAAAGGGACCAAAAGTGGATAATCTTTGACCAATACCACCCACTATACCTTTATTTCTAGCTGTAAATCTAGCAAAGGTCAGGGGCGTGGCTGCTTCTTGATAGATAATTGTTTCTGGCTGAAGATGGAAGAATTGAGCAAGGCGAGAAATGGCATCTTCTGTATATTGGTATTTTAATCCTTGATAATCCTCTGTCTCCCACCAAGGTTCTGTATCTACGAAAGAAGAAGCAATAATTGTCGCTTTTCCTTCAGGAGCACGTCCATCTCCTGGATGACTAACAGATACAAACAGGGAGTTATTTTCCCCAATTGGTTTATGGGCATCGTACATAAATTGTAGGTGCGGCGGACAGTCAGGGGGAATGGCACTGGCATCTACCCCCAAATATATTACAAATGCACCGGATGCTGGAGGGAGTTTTTTCACCCTTCTTTGATACCCATGAGGAACTTGATCACCCAGTAATTTGACTAAATCTTGAACAGTTACATTCGCAACTACGTGATCTGCTGTTTCTGTCCAAACTTCCCCAGTTTTTTGGTTACGAATTACTACCCCTGTGGCTTGACCACGGTCAACTTTAATACTTTCCACGGAGTGACCCATTAGTAACTTACCACCATCCCTTTCCAAGGTTGCAACTAAGCGATCGCTCAACACTTGCATACTACCTTGAAGATGATACAATCCTTGTGGCTCTTGGGAGACACCCAAGGCTGTAGCGGCATATAATAAGGCTGTCTCTTCGGCATTAACCTGGGAATATAACTTCAATTGCAAATCTAAAAAAGTCCGCAAGCGGTGGTCATTTGCCAAACCACAAAACCGTAGGGCATCACCCACGGTAAATAAAGTATAGGGAATAGTAATAAATGTACTTGGGCGCACTGCCTGAGTTATTTGTAATAAATCCCACAAATTCCGGGGTGGAAGTACTGGGTCACGTCCTTGAAATTTCCAACTAGCTTTAAATAAATTTGCCAGCAATTTCCAGAAAGTCTCGCTACCAGGAAACTGTCTTTGCCTTTCTTGCTGCCATTTTTGTGGATCTCGCCAAACGTTGATGGGTGTGGATTCTCCGGGCAAATATACCGCACAAGCAGGATCGCAAGGTGTGGCTGGGGGTAAATCTATTCCTAATTCAGTAAAAATACGGTGATGAATGCCTCCTGGTTCTAAACCTGCTACTTGAGTTGCCCCCACATCAAAGGTAAAGCCTTTACGTTTGAAAGTAGATGCACAGCCTCCAGGAACAATTGCTGCATCCAACATTAACACGTCGTAACCTCTACGAGCTAACAGTGCCCCTGTTGTCAGCCCACCAATTCCAGCACCAATCACAATTACACGGGCTTTCTGTTCGCCAATACGCTGATTTGGCATTGATATTATATTTTAATTTTCTTAACATTACTTATTATTATTTTACAACTTTTTGGAGTCACTGGATTAGTCAGGAAAAAGGTATTCCTTACAAAGAGGCAGGGGAGCAGGGAGCAGGGGGAGTGTGGGAAGTGTGGGAAGTGTGGGAAGATGAGGAAATTTAATTCTTTATTACTTGATCATTCCATCACTCCCTCACTCCTTCACTCCTTAACTCCCTATTTTCAAGCCAGATTAGAGTTGAGCAATGATTGGGATAATTTCCTTGGGGTCAGCTCTTTGGGTATAGTCTGTATTGACGTAGGCGTAGCGAATTATACTTTCTGGATCGATCACATAAGTGGCTGGAATGGGTAGCTGGTAACTTTCGTCACCATTTTGCTTTGGTAAATCAATACCAAATTGCTCATAAATCCTACGTAATTCCGAGTCAAGGGTAAAGACTAAACCATATTGGCGAGCGACATTCAGTCCGGCATCACTGAGGACAGCAAACTCCAGTTGATTTTTCTCTGCTGTAGATAGAGAATTATCCGGAGTTTCTGGAGATATAGCCACTAGGGAAGCATTGTATTGTTCTAATTCAGGTAGCGATCGCTGTAATGCTCTTAGTTCAAGGTTACAGTAAGGACACCAACCACCACGATAGAATGTCAGTAAAACTGGACCTTTTGCTAGTAGTTCTTGCAAGTTGATAATGTTACCCACAGGGTCAGGAAGTTGAAAATTGGCAGCTTTATCCCCTACACCCAAGCTGTTTGTAGCGATACCGGAATTTTCTAGTTCCGTTGCTTTTTGCAGGAATATATCTGCTATTTCTGCGGGTAAATTTTGCACTACCTGGGCTTTTTGCTCGGCTAGTTGTTCAGTTAGAGATAGAGAAGAATTAATGTTAATCATTACAATTTTGGATTTTGATTATGTTGTATTGATATGATGTCCGCCTGATTACTTATGATATTGCCATCCATGCAAAAATCACCCAAGCTCTTTCTCCCTCTGCTCCCCTTCGGGTTGCGCCACTTGCTACAACGCAACGCAGTGGCTTACCTGCTCCCTGCCCCCTTGCAGTCTTAATGATAAGCATTTAATCGGACATGGTATGACCTCGCATGTTGGTCAATTTCCAAACATAGTATAAAAAATTGACAATATTGACTCAAGAGGGTCAACAATAACCATAGCTACCCAGGTATGGAGTCTTCCTAATTTATGCAACCGATTCGCACTTTCAATGTTTCTCCTTCTTTACCTCAACGACTGGAACCCCTACGAAAACTTGCATATAACTTGCATTGGGATTGGAATGTCGAAACAAAGGACTTATTTCGTCGTTTAGATCCCGATTTATGGGAATCCAGCCATCATAATCCGGTGTTAATGCTCGGCACTATTAGCCAAACGCGGTTGATGGAAGTTGTGGAAGATGATGGCTTTTTAGCCCAAATGGATCGCTCACTTGTACAGTTAGAGGAATACATGAATGAGCGCACTTGGTACCAAAAACAACGCCCCAATCATCAACCAGAATGTTATGCCTATTTTTCGGCAGAGTTTGGACTAACGGATTGTTTACCAATCTATTCCGGTGGTTTAGGGGTATTAGCTGGGGATCACTTGAAATCTTCTAGTGATTTGGGCTTACCATTGGTGGGTGTAGGATTACTATACCAGCAAGGTTATTTTGCTCAGTATTTGAATGTGGATGGTTGGCAACAGGAACGTTATCCCATCAATGATTTTTACAATATGACTTTACATCTGGAGCGCAACCCAGATGGTTCCGAATTACGGATTGAGGTGGATTATCCAGGACGGATCGTATATGCCAGGGTATGGCGCGTACAGGTAGGTAAAGTGCCACTGTATATGTTAGATACCAATATTGAGCCCAATAATCCTTACGACCACGATATCACCGATCAGCTTTACGGTGGTGATACAGATATGCGCATACACCAGGAAATTATGCTGGGTGTGGGTGGTGTAAGGATGTTGAAGGCACTGGGATATAATGTCACTGCCTACCATATGAATGAAGGTCATGCAGCCTTTTCTGCCTTGGAGCGTATCCGCATGTTGATTCAGGAAGAAGGGCTGAATTATGCTGATGCCAGACAAGTTGTGGCATCTACAAATATTTTTACTACCCATACCCCAGTACCCGCAGGTATTGACTTGTTTCCCCCAGATAAAATTTTGTATTACTTGGGACATTATGTAGATATTTTTGATTTCCCCAAAGACCATTTTTTGGCATTGGGACGGGAAAACACAGGTGATTTATCCGCACCTTTTAGTATGGCGGTATTGGCGCTGAAAATGGCGGGATTTTCTAATGGTGTGGCACAGTTACATGGTTCAGTTTCCCGACAAATGTTTAAAGGCTTGTGGCAAAATGTACCTGTACAGGAAGTCCCCATTAAAGCAATTACCAATGGCGTTCATGCTCGCAGTTGTGTAGCCAAATCGACCCAAGAATTGTACGATCGCTATTTAGGGCCTAATTGGTCATCAGCACCATCAGATAATCCCTTGTGGGATCGGATGGATTCGATTCCCGATGAAGAATTGTGGCGCAATCACGAACGCTGCCGTCTGGATATGATATTGTATGTCCGGGATCATTTAGTCAAACATTTGCGCGATCGCGGTGGTTCCGCTTCCGACATTGCCCAAGCCCAAGAAGTCCTCGATCCCTATGCCTTCACCATTGGTTTTGCCCGACGTTTCGCTACCTATAAACGGGCAACTCTGTGGATGCGAGATTTGCAGCGCATTCGGGAAATTTTATTGGGAGACAAACAGCGCAAAGTACAATTTGTGATTGCAGGTAAGGCACACCCCAAAGATATACCTGGAAAAGAACTAATCCGGGATATCAATCACTTTATCCGGGAACAAGGTTTAGAAAAGCAAGTGGTATTTGTGCCTAACTATGACATTCATATATCAAGGTTGATGGTAGCTGGTTGTGATATTTGGTTAAATACACCCCGTCGTCCCCGAGAAGCTTCTGGTACTAGTGGGATGAAAGCAGCGATGAACGGCTTACCCAATGTCAGTGTCTTAGATGGTTGGTGGGATGAAGCCGATTACGTGAGTACAGGTTGGGCAATTGGACATGGGGAAATTTATGACGATCCTAATTACCAAGATGAGGTAGAGGCAAATGCCCTTTATGATTTGCTAGAAAAAGAGGTTGTGCCTCTATTTTACAATCGCGATGAAGATGGTTTACCCCGCCATTGGATTGCGAAAATGAAGAATGCTATTCGCTTAAATTGTCCTTTCTTCAACACCTCACGGATGTTGGCAGAGTATGCTCAAAGGGCATATTTCCCAGCCAGCGATCGCTATTATACCCTGACCAGCAATCAATATACTCCAGCTAAAGAATTAGCAGCTTGGAAAGCCAACCTCAACGACCATTGGTACAACATCAAAATCAAAGATATTGATGTTTCCCTAGGTATGGATATTGAAGTTAATCAAACCGTTAACGTCAAAGCAACCTTAGACCTGGCAACCTTAACTAACAATGACGTGCAGGTGGAAATCTATCAAGGTGCGATCGATGCTAATGGTGATATTGTTAATGCCGTAGCAACGGTGATGAATTATCAAGGTGAAGATAACCAGGGATTAAGTATTTACACTGCTGATATAACCTACACCACCTCTGGTTTCCAGGGTTTATCTTTACGGGTACTACCAAAAAATAAATATTTGGCTAATCCCTATGAACCTAGGTTAATTGCTTGGGCTGAGTAGGAAAGAGGGAAAGGGGGAAGAATGGATTATTTCATTTTTCCCTACTCTGTTGATGTGAGAAATAAGCGATCGCTTTACGTAACCTCAGTTCGGTTTAAGGAATTGGTCTGTTGTGACAAGGCAGGAGGCAGGAGGCAGGAGGCAGAAGGGTTGAATTTAGGTCATAATGCATAGTTTAAAATCAATCCTCAAAACTATAACCATTAATTATTTACTCTTTCCTATTCCCTGTTCCCTGTTAAGAGTTCCCGACCTTCTACCAGATTTTCTTATCCCGAACTCAGGTTACGTAGGGTCTGCTGAATAACTGAAAAATATTGATTTATCAATGCTTTGAGGCTACTTTATTGGGGACTTTGTGCAAGGAAATTAGGATTTTAGGTTTAAAATCCTTGCATCTGTTATTTTTTCTGGCAAAAAGAATAGAAATAAAGAGGCACCGAACTACTCCCTACTCCCTACTCCCTACCCCCACCAAAAAACTTTTTCAGCAAGCCCTACGTATATGGTGTTAAGCCTAGTTTGATACGGAAATCGTCGTCATATTTTGCATTTTCCCAATTGTTGGCAGATTGGACTTGTTGTGGAGTTAGGTTTATAGCACCCATGAAGTCCGCATCTTTGAGGTAGGCACCCTTGAGGTCGGCTTCTATAAGGTCAGCACCCCTGAGGTCAGCACCCCTGAGACCAGCTTCTATGAGGGAAGCACCCCTGAGGTCAGTACCTCTGAGGTCAGCACCCCTGAGGTCAGCACCCTTGAGGTGAGCACCCTTGAGTTCGGCAAAGCTGAGGGAAGCACCCCTGAGGTCAGCACCCCTGAGGTTAGCACTCCTGAGGTCAGCTTCTATGAGGTCGGCAAAGCTGAGGTCAGCACCTCTGAGGTTAGCTTCTACGAGGTCGGCTTCTATGAGGTCGGCAAAGCTGAGATCAGCACCCCTGAGGTCGGCACCCTTGAGGGAGGTACCCTTGAGGTTGGCACCCCTGAGGTATCGCTTAACTAAATGATTAAAAGTTCCTAGTTCAATAACATCACTGTAGTTAATTAAG
>NZ_FYBH01000341.1 GCF_900185595.1 Calothrix rhizosoleniae SC01 | reverse complement strand
ACAAGCCTCCAAATTTATTTGTGTCAGCTCCCCTTTTCTCCCCTGCTCCCTGCTCCCTGCTCCCTGCTCTCCTCTTCCTCGACTTTTTCTGTGGGTAAATCAAATAGAACAGTATTCATGTAGTGCTCTGCCCAGTCCGTACCAAAAGCTTTTTCTAGTACACGGCGAGTTTTATCATTTTTTTGTTGTTTAGTACAGTAATTGAGCTGTCCTGCAAGAATCTGCTTCATTTGCTCTGGAGATACAGGGTCAGAAGCGATCGCTAAACTACAATGAATTTCTAAAAATTCCTGCACCCGCTGCAAAAATAAGGTTTCTTCTTCTGGGGTACTAGGACGGATAAAAGTACAATACTCCGAAAAAATATCACCCCAATCAGGTAATTTACGGGGTTGGGAAAATTCCAAGGGTTTGAGAGCAGATAGGGCATTAATATAAGATACAGGTAAATATCCAGTATTAACCGGAGAGAGATCGACAATCGCTGCACTCATTTGACCCCTACCACCCACTAAATCACAGCCAAACATGGGTAAGTCATATTCCGGACGGGGAAACATGACACAATGCAAAATATCCAGTACAGGTCCTACTTTCGCCAATTCCAAGTGAATTTTGCGAAATTGGGGTGTTTGGTAGCAGCGATTTTCAATGGTGAGTTTCTCCCCCTCTAACTTTCCTTCAACGTATCCTAATTCCGCAGGTAAATCATATGGCGATAAGTCAAGATACTTATGCCAAACTGCTTCAATACAATCAGCCAGTTGACGAATTAGAGGATTTTGTTGTTCACGCAAGGAGAGGTTAGAAGTAGTTGACATAATCATCATGGAATGGAAAAACTTCTCTTGTTGTCAGTCTACAGTTACCTCGGTCTTACTGGATGATGCCTGCAATATATTTACATTCCTAGGGACTTCCAAATAAAAAATCATCACTCGGGATGCAGGGAGCAGGGAGTAGGGAGCAGGGATTAGGGAGTAGGGAGTAGGGAGTAGGGAATAGGGGAGTAGGGAGTAGGGAGTAGGGAATAGGGGAGTAGGGAGTAGGGAGTAGGGAGTAGGGAGTAGGGGAGTAGGGAGTAGGGAGTAGGGAGTAGGGAGTAGGGGAGTAAAGAAAGTAGCTCGAGTTGATGAAATTGGAGATTTATTTTTTGGTGTTCTCCTAGAAAGAGTGGAGAAATTTAAACTATCAACAGATATTTCATGCTAGTGTCAGGGGTTGTTGAATTTTTTGATTTAGGGTCATGGGGTCTACGGATTCGAGTTCCCCTTGTTTGATTGTCCAACATTTGTCTGCGATCGCTAACATATCTCCTGCATCATGGGTGACAACTAACAAGGTCCAATCTTTTTTGAGTTTTGCTAATAAGCTTACCAATTGCTGACGAATTGACCAATCTAACCCTGCTGTCGGCTCATCTAACAGTAATACATGGGGCTGACGGATTAATTGTACTGCTAAAGCTAAACGCCGTTGCTGACCCCCACTTAAATCATGGGGTGGTGTACTCAAAGACAAATGATCCAACCCAACCTCACTTAAAGCTTGTCTCACCCGTTCTGTCCCTAACTCCGGATGTCCTAAACGTAATTCCTCTAAAATGGTTGCGCCACAAAAATGCCGTTCAGGAAACTGAAACACTAATCCAGCTAATTGTTGTAATTGCTCCGGTACTAACTGTTGCTCTCGCCAGAAAATCGAACCTGATGTCGGTTGCGCTAGCCCAGATAAAATTTCTAATAAAGTACTTTTTCCTGAACCACTTGGTCCAATAATCAGACCTAACTGCTGGGTGGTTAATTCTAGGTTAATGGATTTGAGAATCGGTGTGGGACAAGCTGTAGGGTGATAAATTAAGTCTTTAAGATAAAGCATTCGTTAAGATTACCTAAAATATAAAAAGTCAGCAACTCACTAATTAAGTAAACACAAGCGCGATCGCAAAAATCCGAAAGTATTTCAGTTTCTACATAAGGTAACATTGCCAGGTGATCACCACTACCATTAATTTTTAATTCAGCAAGATGCTTTTTTTATTGTGACAAAATTACTTGTGAAATAATAGATACCCAGAAAATGGAACTTAGAACAATTACCACAGTCAAGTTTTTTGTAGGTGTTGAACAATAATAGTTGTGATTCTAGTATGTTTTTCCTGCATTATAAGTAATATACACAACGACTCCAACAGTATTCTTTCTGAAGGGACTAATGATTAAAATAATTAAAAGTTTTTCATTACTTCAACCACTAGTGTCTTTGAGATTAGCGAATACCCTCAATGTTACTTGTTTGGTAGCAATTTTGCTCAATGTTTGGATAAGTCCATCCCTGGCAGCAGATCCATTCCGAACTCAGCAGACACGTCAAATAGGGAACACTACAGAAGAAGCTTTTAAAGCAATTTTTCAACAGGGTAATTATCCCACAGCTGAACGTTACTTAAAACAAGCAATATCTCAGGATGTAGGTGAGCCTTTAGCTTATGCAATGAAGGCTTCTTTAGCATACACAAGTGAAAATTGGACTGCATTAGATACTTATAGCCGCAAAACCCTGGAAACAGCCAAAAAATTAGTAGCCAAAGATCCCTTACGGGGAAATTTATATGTAGCTGTTGGTCATTTCCTAGAAGGCGCATTAAATTTAAAGCGTGAAGGAACGATTAAAGGTACACCCCAAGCATTAGTTAAATTACGTCAAGTCTATGATCATCTAGATAAAGCAGAAGCAATTGCCAAGGATGATCCAGAACTGAATTTATTCAAGGGATACATGGATCTCATGTTAGCTGTAAATTTGCCTTTTGCTAGTCCCGAGCAAGCAATTCAACGGTTGGAAAAAAATGCTGCTCCCCAGTATCTGGTAGATAGGGGTATTGCCCTGGCTTATCGGGATATGAAAAAGTATGATCAAGCCCTCAAGTATGCTAACCGAGCATTAGAGAAAACTGCTGATAACCCAGAACTATATTATCTCAAAGCTCAAATCCTGCGGGCACGGGCAAATAGAAGTAAAAATCAAGAATTAATGCAAGAAGCGATCGCTCATTTTGATAAAGCCTTAGCCAAGAAATCCCAACTACCTGCTGGTATGGTGAAACAAATCAAACGCGAACACCGCAAAGCTAAAAAGAGCCTAAATCAGCAGTGAAGCACAGAAGGAGTGTATTCTTAATTTTTGAATTGGGAAGGAACGGAAATGACCGAGAAGTAAAAGAATACAAGCCCCCGCTCCCTGCTCCCTGCTCCCTGCTCCCCCGCCTCTTCCTGACCCATCTTTCTTAAAATTAAGATATTGTGTTCTAGTAAACTAAATTTAAATGAATAAAGGGAATGGAAATACATTTCCGGGAAGTTAACCAATTCGATTTGTGGATTTGGTTCAAATTCACTACTGTTCCTTCCCAACAAGAAAAGCAATATGTAGAAGAATTATTCGACTCCTGGTTTTATTTGGGCAAATTAGGGGCGTTTAATGCCGAAAATCTCCAAATACAGGAAACTGGACTAGAAATCAGCTACATGAATTACGATTCCCAAGGATATGACAATAGTTTACTAGCACTCATGCATAATATGGGTGACTTTGAATACGAAAGGGAATGGGGGCGTTGTTGGTTTGATCTGGGAACTTCTGATGCGATCGCTCTTGATATTTTAATCAATGCCCTGCAACAGCTATCTTCAGAATATGTCGCTCTGGAAGAAATTTATATTGGTGGCGAAAATCCAGATTGGCCCGTTGAGGAAACTAATGGTCATCGTTCGTTTAGTTACGATAATTAGTAGTAATAATGCATAAATCAGATCGAATCCGCCTCATTTCTTTAGGATTAATTCGGGATGGCGAACGTATTTTTCTCTCCCAAGGTTACGACCCGATCAAAAAAACCGATTTTTACCGCGCTCTGGGTGGTGGCGTGGAATTTGGCGAAACCAGCCTGATCGCTCTACAAAGAGAGTTTCAAGAAGAAATTCAAGCGGAGTTAACTAATATCCAGCATTTAGGATGTTTGGAAAATATATTTACCTTTAATGGTCAACCTGGTCACGAAATTATTCAACTTTATCAATGCGATTTTGTCGATCCTAAGTTTTATCAACTAGAAAAACTGGTCTTTAAAGAAGGTAAACGAGAAAAAGTTGCATTATGGGTCGATATCAACCATTTCCAGTCTGGAAAACTGAGACTCGTACCAGAACAATTTTTTGATTACTTATGACAATATCTTTTATTTAGATGTCAATCTATTGATAATTTTAACTATAAAAATATGAATTGGGAACAGGATGGGTTGACATTATCCTTATTTTATGGATCTTCGGTTCCCAAATTTTTCTATTTGTAAATAAATGTAACTGAATTAACATTTTGTCTAGCTGTGAATGGTCTAAGAGCAGCTGTAATCTGAATGTGCAACTAGTAAAACCTATACAGAATAAGGGATAAGCCAGCCTGAAGCAGATAAATTCGACTGTGTCTTCAAGCTGATTTTAGCTATCTGTTATTGTCCTAGAAAGCCCATATCTGAGGACTTTCACTGTCAATAATCAGATTTTATGTACATTAGTCTTTATATTTTTTTTCGTTTTTGTATTTGATTGGACATTTTGCCTGGATAGAGTGGGCTTTAATAAAAATTATTGATGACATAGTTTAAGGCAATAGAGAGTAAATCATTTTGATTCAGTTCAGTGTTTACTCCCCAGTATCAAATCTCAGTTGTGACATCAATATAAACCTAATCTAGATTGAGAACTGGAGTTTTCCTGGTAGGGGCACGGCATCAGTAAGATTATTCAATATTTCCACATATTATGTTTGCCCTGCCCTTTCACCCATAGAACATTTGTTGTAGGCAAAAACTATGGGTTTCAAGATAGACGCGGTTTAAATTGGCAAAGCAAAAAAGTAAATTGACAATCAATACAAAGGTAAAATAATAGATGATTAGCACACAATATCAAAAAATTAGTTTTTCTCCTGTTTTAAATCCTGCACAACAAGAAGAACAAGTAAATAAAAAACAGCAGTTTAAACTACCTACCATTGACATTTTGGCTCCTCTACAACAATGGTTGGATTCCCTGGAAATTCAGAATCGGAAATCAGCTAAAGTAATTGCCAAGTTGATTCCTGCTCAGTGTCCTTTTGAGCGTAATATTGTGGTATTTGGTCATAAAATTGCTCAGATTCCCCCTATGTGCAAACTCAATCCTCTATATGAGCAATTGGTTGGCTTGCGTTTTCGGGCGTTGTGTTATTTAGTAGATCAGTGTGGAGAGGATATTCAATCCTACTGTTAAACTTGAGCAACTAAAAAGCATATGGAAATCAAAATTGAGCGTCAACCCAGTCAAGAACGCCTCAATCAGCTGGAAGTAAGTAAATGGGGTATTTGGCAAAAGGAAGTCTCCATATTCCCTTGGACTTACGACGCTCAAGAAACTTGTTATTTCCTGGAAGGAGATGTGATTGTGACTCCAGAAGGGGGACAGCCAGTACAAATGGGTAAAGGAGATTTAGTCACTTTTCCTGCTGGAATGTCTTGTACCTGGGAAATTAGTAGGGACGTGAAAAAACATTATTGTTTTGAGTGAATCTAAACCTCGTCTGACTTCTAAGCAGGGAGTAGGGAGTAGGGAGTAGGGAGCAGGGGGAAGGAAAAATTATACTACTCTTCTCAATATACAAGTTCTGATGGTCAAAATCATTACTTGTGGGTCAGGCAGGGATGCCTGACCATTGCACAGCCAGGATGGCTGTGCCACAACCACTCAAAATTAATGTGCTGGAATACTACGCCTACACAAGAGTCCTGGACGAGCCACCAACCACACACACAACCCGCAGCCCGAAAGCGAGGTGATCGTAGTCCGGAGAGTTGAAGAGGCGGTAGGCGGAGCGGCAGGTCTCTGGATTGTTGAGCCACGAACCACCCCGCAGCACTCGAGAACGATTCTTATCTTTATTTTCAGGTTCTACCCATGCACTGCCGTTTGTGGGCGCATTTTCATAGTTACCATGCCAATGGTCAACACACCATTCCCAAACGTTCCCATGCATGTCATACAGCCCAAAAGCATTAGCTACCTCAAAACTACCCACAGGTGTTGTTTCTCCACGGTAAATCCCTTTGGATCCATCACCGTAAGTGTATTCAGCCTTATAGTTTGCTAGTTCAGATATAATTGTCTCCCCAAAGTGAAATGGAGTGGTAGTTCCCGCACGACAAGCATATTCCCATTCTGCTTCACTGGGAAGGCGATATTGTTTACCTGTATATTGAGATAGGCGATCGCAAAACTCAACTGCATCGTACCAAGAAACTCTTTCTACAGGTAAGTTATCTCCTTTGAAGTGAGAAGGATTTTTACCCATAATTGCCTCATACTGCCCTTGAGTGACAGGATATTTGCCCATCCAGAAAGATGTAACTGCTACTGGGTGTTGGGGACGTTCACCTTCATTGCGACCTTCCTCATCTTCTGGTGCGCCCATTGGAAAATTACCACTAGAAATCAACACCATCTCTAGTTCAACCCCATTCCCCAAGTTTTCAATAAAATATTGCGCTGTCCTTTGTTCGTATTGAATGACTGTTTTTGTTTTTAGCATTGGATTATTCCCATTTCTGATTGGTGAACTTAAGAGTCGTGGGCGAGCCACCAATCACACACACAACCCGCAGCCCGAAATAGCTGAAGCGGAGGGTTGAGTAGTTATTGCTGCGATAGGCACTGCGACAGTAGGAAGGATCGCTGGCCCATGAACCACCCCGCAGCACATGAGAACGATTCTCATTCTTATCTTTGTTTAACCATGCACTGCCGTTGGTGGGCACATTTTCATAGTTACCATGCCAATGGTCAACACACCATTCCCAAACGTTCCCATGCATGTCATACAGCCCAAAGACATTAGCTACCTCAAAACTACCCACAGGTGTTGTTTCTTTACTATATTTTCCTTTGGAACCAGCATCATAAGTTTGTTTAGCCTTATAGTTTACCAATTCAGATATAATTGTCTCACCAAAGTGAAATGGCGTAGTAGTTCCCCCACGACAAGCATATTCCCATTCTGCTTCACTGGGAAGGCGATATTGTCTACCTGTATATTGGGATAAGTAATCGCAAAACTCAACTGCATCGTACCAGGAAACTTGTTCTACAGGTCTTTTTTTATCTCCTTTGAAGCGAGAAGGATTTTTACCCATAATTGTCTCATACTGTGCTTGAGTGACAGGATATTTGCCCATAAAGAAGGATGGAACTGTTACTTGGTGTTGTGGTCTTTCACTGTTTCGACTTTTTAATTCACTTTTCGGCGCACCCATCCAGAATGTCCCTGTGGGAATTTTCATCAGTTCGAGTTCAATTCCTTCTCCTAGTATCTCAATAATGCCCTCTGCTTGGCTTTGTTGACGGTTAATCACCCATTTATTTCTACCTTTACCTTTGCCTGACTGACGTTCTAAGGTGGCTATAGTAAACTCAAAGGTGTGGGTTTCTGTGATTTTGATGGTTGCTACTTTAAAGGTTGTAAAAGAATTAACTAAACTTTTTGGTACAGTTAACTCATCACCAGCCACCACATGAGAGCTTGTCATTGCTTCTAAACTAACTTGTTCGCGGTTTCTAAGTGCATCATTAACAAGTTGAGCATAATCTAAAAAATCCTGAAATTGCCCTGATGAAGCTATTTGTTGTTTAAAGTCTTTACTAATTTTGAGTAAACGAGCTATTTCTGCTTGATCTACACATTCACAAATAGCTCTTGCTATTTCTCTCACAGTTTGCTCTGTATCTAAATATAACATTGCGCCCCATTCCTGAGTTTTTAACTCTTTCCGGCTCAGAAAAGGATTTTTTTTAGCTAAATGTTTAACATAGTTCAATAATAAACGAGCAATATCCTTAATTCTTTTCTCACCAAATCTTTTATCTTGTTCTAATTTATGTAATAAATAAGTTCTCACAGCTTCATCCATTACATAAAGTTCATAACCCACTGGACGACACAAATCAGACAGCAATAAATCAGCTTCAGCAATCCAAGGTACTCCTTCACTTTTGAGAAACTGGACTCTGAGATAATTGACTAATTCTGGAGTTAATACTAAAGGTAAAGCAGCATGACAAGCTAACAAATGATAAGAAGATTCAAAGCGACTGACAAATCGCTCAACTTTATTCTGGGCTATGATTTTATCTGTTATTTGATTCATGTATTTTTTTTACCTTTGCAGTGTTGAAATTGACTGTACTAAACCCTCCTGATTCATGGGAAACATCGGTACTAAATGAGTGATAATTTTAGCTGTGGTACTATTCCACCTTGGTTTAGGAACAGGATTGAGCCATGCAATTAAATTAGTATGTTGTTGAATTTCCCAAATTACTTCAGTTGTAGCTGAAACTCTTTCTCTGTGACGGTATCCTCTGGCTGCACCTGCATCACTAACGATTAATACTCTAGTTTCACTATCACATTTACTTAAAACCGTTTCTAAAGAAATTTTATCGGTTAAAAAACGGTCTAGATAAATGTATTCTGCTGGAAGATTATGAAAATAAGCAACATCTACTTTTTCTATAGAACTTTCATATTGGGCAGTTTCGACTAAATCTTGACTAAAATGATGAAAAGGAGTCATCGAGCCTTCTTGATCGACTAAAATCAGTAAATGAGCATGATTTTTTTCTCGGCGACGATAGACAGGTTGTAAGAAAAATCCTTGTTTAGTGACTTCTTCTACAGTCATCTTGATATCTAAAACATCCTTGATTCCGTCAGCAATAGGACGACGTAAATAACGCCAACTATAAACCATAAAACGGCGAGAAATGGGGTAATGAGTATTAAATTCATCATCATCCTCATATTCCTGTATTGGTTGGGGAGTGCTAATGGGTAATGGTGATAAATCCTGAGTCGCTGGTTTGGTTGTTACTGTTGAAGGGGTTTCTATTGAGGTGTTGGAAGAAACAACTTGTGATGAATCTGAGTCAAATTGGTCTTGATTTGTAGGTTTTCTGGTGTCTCTAGGTTGATTTGTGGTTTGTTTCTCAGTTTCTTCAGATTCAATGACAATGGTATCAAAGATCAAATCCAGATGATCTTGTTGTTCTAAAGAGTTACACCATAACAAGCGTAGGAGTTTTTTAAAGTCTTCTTTATTTTGAGTTCCCCAACTTTTTTTAATTGCGTCTAAAGCAGAAAAATATTCCCTGATACTCAAATTAAAACCGTCTTCACGCAAACGGTAAAAAAGAGTTATTAAATAAGGCTCAGGTTTAAACATTAGTGATTGGAAATCTGCTCTGCAATAAGAATATCAAATTAACTAATTTTTACAATAGCAATCTTACGGACTTGGTTGAGAGAAAGATGTATTTTTTTGCCAATCTTGACGAATTTTAAAAATCAACTCTCGAGAAGGAATTAACTCCCCTGCTTTTAACTTATTAACAGGATAAGGAGGTTGGGGATTTTGTTTCGACTGACAACAGTAAAGTGCATCTAGCCAGTCTAAAAATTCACTCGTACCGGGAATTTTAAACAATCCTTTATCATCTCGAATTTTAATAAAGAGTTCAGCTGTTTTTTTGACTAATTCACTATGGGGAGGATTGATATTTTCTTTAACATCTTGCTTATGTTGATAATGGATGTCAACAATTTTTTGAAGTGCATCAGGATTATTAGGAAACTTGACATAATAATAAATACAACGACGTAAAAAAGGAGCAGGTAAATTACCTTTTTCCTTATTACTGGTAATAATGACGATTGGTTGACAGTCTGATTTAGCAGTAATAGTCTCTCCTGTTTCCCTAATTTTAAACTCCCAAGGTTCATCTAAAACTGTTAGTAAATCGTTGGGAAAATCGATATCTGCTTTATCTATTTCATCAATTAATACTACCGCACGTTCATCTGACCTAAAAGCTTTACCAATTGCTCCAAAAGTTAGATAATCTTCAGGAATATCAGGGTTTTTAGTATTACCTTTATATTGATTATTATTTTCTAATTTTGCTTTTTGAGTTTGAACATCATGAAGTCTGAGGATAGCATCATATTCATATAAACCCTCTTGAGCTTTAGTTGTTGAGCGAATATCCCAACGATAAAAGGGTAATCCTAATTCATAAGCAACTGCGAGTGCTAATCTAGTTTTTCCACAACCTGCTTCTCCTTCTAATAATAGTGGACGACGCAAGAAAATAGCTAAATTAACGGCATCGATTAATTCATCAGGTGCAATATAAGGTTCAATCTTTTTGGGTGAATCAGGATGAGGGATAGAAGGTCGTTTTTTGGGTTTGTTTTCAAATTTATAAGTCATGATTGAATCTATAATTGATTAACAAGAAGTAGGTGTATTAATTAAAGTTTGCCATTCTTGTTGTAATTTAAGACAGACAGCATTAGGGAATCCTTGGGTTGTGTTATAAATTTTCTGAGCTATTTTATTTGTTTCTAGTTTTTTCAAACTAGGATTACCATAATTAACCAGCCAATTTTCAATATCATCTTTTGTCCAATTATCTAAAGGAATTTTAATTAATTTATTTCTGTCAAAGCAATTATGATCGTCATCAAAATAGAAAGATAATTTATCTGTTGATAATATGGGATTCAGTAAAATGTCAGAAATGATTACAGCTACAACTTTAATTCCTCTATAATCCTTAGTTGCCGTATCAACTTTTGTTTTTAAAGGTTGCCAAAAACAATTAATAAACCAAGGTATTAACGGCTCAATTTCACTGGCATCACTAATATCACAATTAATTTCTATAAACAAAACCGAATTATTTTGTAAAGAATTACCTATTTTTTGAATAAGTAATTCAATAGTAACTTCTTCTTGTTTCACTTCAAAAAATTTACCTATTCCTTGCATTACTGCTTCTAAATTTCCTGAAGTATATTTCACATGACAGTAACGAAAATGTTGCCTGTAAAAATTAGAAGTATTTGGAGCTATTTCATCTCTTAGTCTTTGTAAACATAAATTTCCACTCTTAATTAAATGTTCTTCCATGAAAAATAATGCAACATCTCCATCTTTATTAAATTTAGACTGTATTTTGTTAAAAGTATCTAAAGCTTTTTTGAAATCTATATAATGTAAGGATTCATCAATACTTAATTCTTGCTGATTCTTGGGATTATCTAAGTGATTATTTAAGCTTAACTCAGGTGAGGAGGATTTAAGATTATTGATTTTATCTTCAATATTGTCAAGCTTATCGTATAGTTCATCAATTTCTTGTGAATAGTTATCTATTTGTAGATTAAGCTGACTTCTTCTAGCTCCATTAGTTTCTGCTTTAATATCTTGAGTACATTTATTACTAAGTTTGTCGAGTTCTGCTATTTGAGATTCAATTCGTTCTCGACGATTTTCTAAAGTTTGTAATTTTCCACTAGATGACATTTTCGGATCTGAATCTAATCATTTATATAACTAGTAAATTTAAATTTCTTTAATTTTATCTTCAATATTATCAAGCTTATCGTATAGTTCATCAATTTCTTGTGAATAGTTATCTATTTGCCGATTAAGCCGACTTCTTCTAGCTCCATCATATTCTGCTTTAATGTATTGAGTATATATATTACTAAGCTTTTCGAGTTCTACTATTTGAGACTTGATTTGCTCTTTTCGGTTTTGTAAAGATTTTAATCTAGGATTATTTGGAATAGCTGGATTTTGTTCTATTTCTGTAATGCATAAATAGCCATCAGAAGCATTCATATAAATCACCGGAATAGCAAAATCTCGTTGATTAAACCCATTTTCAATAACAATTCTGGATCTAGCTCTTTGGACTGCAATATCAACAGAATTACCTTTGATTATTTGTGAATAAAATTCTTTCACAAAAGTACTGGCTATTTGGTTAGAAACTTTATATTGCATAGCTATTACTACAGGAATTCCTTGCAGCATTAAACGAGAAGCTACACTACTAAAAGCATTAGTTTCAGATTGTTTTCCAGTTTCACAAGCTTGTAAAATGACAATTTTTGGAGTATGACCATTAAATAATTGACTGAACATTTTAGCGTCTTTCCAATCCGCTTTTCCTGAATCATTGACAAAAGCAATTTGTCCTATATCTTCTCCATTTTCTTCAATTAATTGACCATGACCAATAAAATGAAAAATATCTGGCTCATCTTCCTCTAATCTTTCTAAAATATTATAAGAATTCAGAGAATCCATAACGGGTAGAAATTTGACTTGATTATATTGACTATCTAAACTTCTTAAATACTGCTGTACTTCCTGATATTCTACATTACTTAATCGAGGTTCAGCCGTAGGTTTAGAGACAACTAAAGCAATCTTTAGCTGTTCACCCTCATTAACTTTAATGGATAGCTTTGCTTCTTCTTCTAATTGATATCGACAACGAAAAAAGCTTAATTTTCGGTTAGTTGCAAAATGAATATCCCTTTGATTATATTTCTGGGGTAAACAGATTAACTCCCAAGGATAAGCTACCACTTCAGGCATCGCTATTTCATTAATTTCTAAAATAACTTGCAATGTCTGTTTTTGCTTCTTGGTAACTTCTGTATAAAAATATAAAAAATCTTCTCTTAATTGACTATCAAATAAAGCCTCAAATAAAGCTTCTCCTACTTTATGAATTTGTTCATCTTTTAAGTTAGCAGTATTTCTGATAGTTTCTTGAATATTACTGGTTATTTTATCAAGACTTAATTTCCCAGTTAACTGTTCTATTTGTGTTGACTGAGTAGTCAATTTTTTTATTTTAACAGTATTCTCATTAGGGACAATAATATGGTAAGAATATTGACTCATCTTTATAAAATTTAAATATAAAATTGACAAATTTCAAAAACTCAATAAAAACAAATGAGTCAATACTCTATGATTTAGGTAAGATAATTTGTTGTTCATTAACCCATTCTTCTTTTCTCCCAACAGCAAAGCTTTTAGCTGCTTTCTCTTTACTCCCAAACAAACTTTTTAAATAACCAGGTAAAGCTTGTGTTACGTGAGATACTTCACCGCACAACCAATCAATACTCGGTTCAATCCAGACATTACCAATTAAATCAATAGACTCTAATCCTTTAGGAACTTTGAAAATAATGTCAAATTTTACTGTGGATTTATCCTGGATTTCTGGCTCTTCAATTCGCCAATAGCACCGAGAATTATCTTCCCCTTGAGCAAAAATATTAAAATGACCACATTGATAATTTAAGCCATCTAAGACAATAAATGCTTTGAATTTATCCTTAGTCCCTACACTAGCTTTAAACTTATCATAATCAGGAAGATTAGCAATTTTAGTTAATTCAGAAGCATCAACCTCAATACCAACATCTAAATTGGCATCTAATCCCATATTCAGGCTTACTCCCGCATTAAGTAGCGTTTGCCATTTACTGTCTGGGATAATGCGATGTACTATTGGTTGCTGATTACCTTTTGAACCAAAATCAAGCTGACATTCTAACTTGGAAATTAAAACACTAGATTGCGGTTTTAGATCAACACTAACAACCATAGAATAAAAATCATATTGATTCATTAATTGCTTAATTTCGTAGCTTAATTCCACTCCCTTTGCTTTAAAACCTTCTAAGGTAAGAGGAATTAATCTACTACGAGGATCTCCAAATGTGACTGTAGTTTCCTTCAATCTTTGAATTGCAGTTGCTCCTCTTGTTAAATCTTGAGTATCTCCACCTGCTAATTCACTTTCTTTGCTTTTTACTTCTTCAAATAAGTCATTCAGTAAATCTTCTGCATTATCAAAGTTAGGGAGATTAAATTCATTATTAGTCATTATTTTGATTGTTAAATAATATTTAGCTTAGTTTCTACTTCGGTGAGTCTTTGTTCCAACTCAACCATCCTCTGATGTAACGAGATGTCTTCCTGACAGCCGAGATACTGTCCTTGACGTACCAGCTCGCTCAACATAGCCGTTGAGTTCTTCCAGGAGAGATGGGGGAATTCTGATGGCGATTTGAGGTTTACCCATACTGTTATACTGAGAATTACAAGCTACATTTTCAATTCTGTTTAATCTAAGTAATACTTAGATGTATTGTAGTATGAGGATAGACCCTTGTGTGATGGTATTCATGAAGAGTACCACAAAGTTTTTTGTGTTAGTGGCTACACCTTAAGACTTTTTGTTTTACAATTTTGGCGCGAACAGAATACATCTATCCAGGTAATGCATGAGTGACATTAACCCGATATTAAATCGACTTAGTAAAGCAATTAACCAAGTCATAGTTGGACAATCTCATATCATCCATCAGTTGTTAATCGCCTTACTTGCAGGGGGACACATTATTTTAGAAGGTGTACCCGGTACAGGTAAAACTTTATTAGTAAAAGTACTGGCACAATCTATTCAGGCTGAGTTTAGTCGGATACAACTAACACCAGATGTTTTACCAGCAGATATTACTGGTACGAACATTTTTGATTTGAATAAGTAGGTTGGCGTAAAAAATTATCGTTTGGATAAGGCAGGGGGCAGGGAGCAGGGAGCAGGGGGAACAAGGGTTTTAGGCTTATTTACTATTCTTCACATAGTTTGGTTTTATTGTGCCGACTTACTTACCCGTCAATTCAGCCTCAAAAAGGGACCATTATTTACTGAAGTACTGCTAGCAGATGAAATTAACCGCACTCCCCCCAAAACCCAAGCAGCCCTCTTAGAGGCGATGGAAGAAATGCAGGTGACACTGGATGGAGAAAGCTTACCTTTACCAGATTTATTCTGGGTAATTGCTACCCAAAACCCCTTAGAGTTTGAGGGAACTTATCCCTTACCAGAAGCACAGTTAGATCGATTTCTTTTCAAATTGGTGGTGGATTATCCCGATGAAGCCGCAGAAAAACAAATGTTACTCAACCGTCAAGCAGGCTTTGCTGCAAGGCGTTTAGATATTGCTCGCTTGCAAACTGTAACTGCTGTAGAGGAAATTTTACAAGCAAGACAAGCAGTCCAACAAATAAAAGTTTCTGAAGCAATTATTGACTATATCCTGGCTTTAGTGAAAACATCCCGCCAACATCCAGATTTAGCCTTGGGTGCTTCTCCTCGTGCTGCTGGTGCTTGGTTCGTTACATCCCAAGCCTCGGCATATTTAGCAGGTAGAGATTTTGTGACACCCGATGATGTGAAGACAGTTGCACCCCCATTATTACGCCATCGACTCATACTCAAACCAGAGGCAATGTTAGATGGTTTACAAATAGAGGCGGTAATTGCATCGATACTGAATAAAGTTCCGGTTCCTCGGTAAAAATAATAATAAACCCCGTCCATGTTGAAACCTGGAGTTGATGATTATTTGGATGTGTCATTGCGACGTAAGGAAGCAATCCCAAATTCATGTTAGTAAACTACGGTTCTCAAGGTAGATGAGGTTTACCTGATTTTTTCCTATTAGTTTATGTATTCATAATGAGTCCTAATAAATATTAAAATTGATTATGATCCCAGCAATACGAGTTTATTTTTTATTGATATTGGGAATTGCGATCGCTCCGGTTACAGCTATTTTCTTTGATATTTCCACCAGTATCAACTTAACTCTGGTTTTTGATGGCATAGTACTCATATTAATGGTGGTAGATGGTCTGTTGGTGAGGCGCAATCGAGTTGAGATAACTAGGGAATTGCTACCGCGATTATCCATTGGTAGGGATAACTTGGTTGTGTTGCGAGTAAAATCGGCTAATACCAATGCCATTATCCAAATCAGTGACTATTATCCCAGTAGTTTTAATGTGTCTACACCAGTATTATCAGCTACAGTACCCAGTAATAGCACTCAAGAATTAGATTATACAGTCCACCCAACCAAACGGGGAGAGTTTCCTTGGGGAGATATTCAAGTAAGACAATTGGGTAGTTGGGGGTTAGCCTGGGACGATCGCCAGATTCCCCAGAGTTTGAAAGTTTGGGTGTATCCAGATTTAGTGGGATTGCGATCGCTGTCTATCCGTTTGACATTACAATCATCTGGTGCCATGCGTCAATTTCGCCGCCAATTGGGTATTGGAACAGAGTTTGCGGAACTACGTAACTACCGAATCGGTGATGATTTACGATTTGTAGATTGGAAAGCTACTGCTCGTCGAGTCAGTGCTACTAATACCCTCCCACTAGTTAGGGTGCTAGAGCCAGAACAAGAGCAAACCTTATTAATTTTGCTGGATCGAGGCAGATTAATGACAGCCAGGGTACATGGCTTACAGAGATTTGACTGGGGACTGAATGCTGCTTTATCCTTGGCAATGACAGGCATGAGAAGGGGCGATCACGTCGGTTTGGGTATATTTGATCGGCAAATGCACGCTTGGCTCCCCCCAGATAAGGGAGAACACCATTTAACAAGCCTTATAGATCGCTTGACACCTATTCAACCAGTGCTATTGGAATCTGACTATTTAGGGGCGGTAACTCATGTTGTCCAACAGCAAACCCGGCGAGCCTTAGTAGTAATTATTACCGATATAGTTGATGCAACGGCTTCTGCGTCACTATTAGCAGCACTTTCCAGACTTACACCCCGTTACTTACCCTTCTGCGTCACCTTACGGGATCCTTTAGTGGATCAGATAGCACATACTTTTACCGCAGATATCACAGAAGCCTATAGCCGTGCAGTAGCCTTAGATTTACTAGCACAAAGACAAGTGGCTTTTGCCCAGTTAAAGCAAAAGGGTGTATTAGTAATAGATGCACCAGCCAATCAAATTTCTGACGGATTAGTAGATAAATATTTGCAACTCAAGGCGAGAAATTTACTTTAACAAAATTACCGCCTTGGAGTGAATACATCCAAGGCGGAATTTCATAGTTGAATTTCAGTATATATATTTCCTTATATGCCCCTATTATAACAAGATAAAACTGGGGCTGGCAGGGTTTTTACGTACTCTTAACAGTCGGTTTACCGTAAATAAATAAGTCCAATAGTGGCGATCAGGTGATCCCAAATAGCATTAATGATTGGTACATATTTTTAATTCTTTAATTTGTTAATTTATAATTCTGTTTTTAAAGTAATATGATGATTAATGTTTAATTGTTTAATAATACGATAAAAAAACTAATAAGATTTGGCAAATTACTGAAACTATAAATGCTCGAATTCAACGCCTTAGCTGAATTTTCCCGTTCCAACTGTATTGCTATTTGTGCCTTTCTGGTACCAGCAAATTTAATTACGACATTGGTGACGATGATTTTAGTAGTGCTGCGTCGCCCATTTCATCAAATATGTCAAGCAGCCCGGATTGCTTGTATTTTTGCATTTGTGATGGTGTTGCACGTATATAGCTGGTTTGCAGTTGGGGTGGTGATGGCTCCCACATTCATTTTGTTATCCCTAGCAATGACTTGCTTGCTGATTAATACCGGAGCAGTCGTCTATCACAGATTGTACCGATTACACAGA
The DNA here is from genome assembly GCF_900185595.1 of Calothrix rhizosoleniae SC01. Classification (GTDB taxonomy): domain Bacteria; phylum Cyanobacteriota; class Cyanobacteriia; order Cyanobacteriales; family Nostocaceae; genus Calothrix_A; species Calothrix_A rhizosoleniae. The sequence goes on along the minus strand of NZ_FYBH01000341.1, from coordinate 15,088 downwards.
TTGCACAGATACGTGTAAAGGAAGCAGGGGAGCAGGGAGCAAGGGGGAAAGGGGAGCTGAGACAAATAAATTTGGGGGCTTGTATCCTTTGCTTTTTCAGTCACAGATTACACAGAACCGTGTCATCCGGAAATCCATGATCTAGGTTGAAGTTGCTTTCAGGAATTTATCTACTAAGTTGTTGAATGAACTTTTAATTTGACGGTTGCGATTCCATTTCTGAAAAGCCATTTCATAGTCTTCTCCTTGGGTTTGTAGGCTGTTCCAAGCATCTAAACCGACCCCAATACCCCAAATTATGAGAACATAGAGGGACCAAGAAAGTCCGCCACCACCAATCAAATCTAGCACTAGCAGTAAGGTATTGACGATCGCATATTTACCCAACCGCTTTTTAAAGCTTCCCACACGATGTGAGTTAAATTCCTGGCGTTTTTGCATTTCTCCCCGTTGATCTACCCATTCCCTTTCTGCTATTTGTAGAGAATCTAGAGGAATATTTAACTCAGTGGCAATTTCTAACAGCTGTTGATAAGAAAACTCTTTATCTGTATCATTAGCTTGGCGAGCGATCGCTAATTGGAGAATTTGCTGCACATCTTCTTGGCTATAGGAACGGATGCCATCATTAGCAAAATTAGTCATGGTTTTATTTCAATAGGAGCTTGAAAATAGATTGCTAGGAGTTAAGGGGAAAGAAGGGTATCAAATATATTTTACATTTTTATTCTAGTGTCTCCCTCAATCAAGAGGAGTAGGGGAAACTGCACAATGCAAAAACCATGATCAGGACAATATAATAAAATTAACTACAATCTGGATGAAAAGCATCCACAATGGCTAAAGACGTTTTCCATCAACAGGTTAAAAATGCTTTAATAAAAGAAGGATGGAAGATCACTCATGATCCTCTCACATCCTCTCACAATACGCATTAGCTCAGCAGTGAAATTACAAATTGATTTGGCTGCTGAAAGTGCCATCGCCGCAGAACGAGATTCAGAAAAAATTGCTGTAGAAATTAAAAGCTTTATTGGAGACTCAGATATCAGCGCATTTCATACTGCACTGGGGCAATATCTCAACTATAATCAAGCACTTGAAGAACAAGAACCAGACCGAATTGTTTACTTAGCCATTCCCACTGAAACCTATCAGGATTTTTTTCAGCTTGATTTCATCCAACGCGCTCTTAGACGTTACCAAGTCAAATTGATGATTTACGATCCTAAATTGGAGGAGATTAAGCAATGGATCGAATAGAACAATATCGGCAATTTGTCAAGCAAATTTTGACAGAACACGCTCAAATAGCAACTACCACGGATACAGTGAAGGCAGAGCTAATATTTGATAGGGAACATGACCATTATCAACTGGCTTATGTTGGTTGGCAAGGAGATAAGCGGGTATTTGGTCCTGTGATGCACTTTGATATTCAAGATGGCAAAATTTGGATTCAATATAATGGGACTGAAGACTCTATAGCCGAAAGGTTGGTGGAGATAGGTGTGCCAACTTCAGATATAGTTCTGGGTTTTCATTCCTCTTTTAAACGCCAATTTACCCCTTATGCGGTTAGTTAAAGATACAGCCCCCAAGGTGAGGGAATATGTTTAACGATCGCTTGGGCTTGAACTTCTGAGTCACAATCTAAGATACATCAACCTTTAGCCAATTATTCAATTGTAATAATATTGGCTCCACATTTCCCCATAAAGTCTGAGTTGAAGTCACGGTTTCGGTAACATTTTTTAATGTTTCAGCCACCCGTTTGAGATTAGAGGCTGCAAACTCTTTATCTGGTTCAGTAGCCTGTGCTTCTTCCTGTGCAGCTAACAAATACCTGAGTGACTTGTCTTTTGTTGCTGCTGGTAATTCCGAGGCTGAATTTACCAATTCCTCAATCTGTACTAACTTCTGAATAAATTCTTCCCATGTTAGCTCTGAATCCGGTTTTTTCAGCCACACAGGTTTGTATTCCTCAGGTAATGTTGGTGTCCTTAACTTAATTTCTAATTGAATACAATCGCAACCCAATTTGTAAGCAGATTCGATTGTCTTTCCAGAACCTAGTGCTTGATAAAAACCAACTGTAAAAGCGATCGCAGCATCACCTCGAAAATCCTCACCCATACTAATCACATAGTTGATATATTGTCCAAGGGCTTCAGTCTGTACTTGAGAATAGCAACCATTAAACAGTACACACTCTACCCCATTGGCAAACTGCTGAAATAAGTTTGCGATCGCTTCCCTACTTACTAGTTGTCCCTCATTATCCTGCAAAAGTAGTCCCTGACTCCCATTTCCTTGTCCGCAAAAATGAACAATCCTGGGCTGCACTTCTGACAAAATGTTTTGCACATCTTGGGTACTTACAACTTCTCTTTGTTCCAGTTGAAATTTATCGCTGCTGGCTGAACGCCATATTTTTCCAGCAATATCACTTGTTTTCGAGGATAGCTGGAAATTCCTTTGGGGATTGGCTATCAAAATGAGGATTTTCTCACGAGTTGAGGAGCTTGATTGGTTGGGTTTACCCTCAGTTGGTTCATCGCCCTTCACCCTAACTCTAACTTGCACTGTCGTCCACTCACGACTGGGAAAAGCCATTGGGTTAGCTTTGCGAGTGGGTGGCTGTTCCGCAGCAAACATCATCAATAATTTATCTAAAGCACCATCGCTTCTTGATACCCCTCTCGCTTCTGGTGGAAGAATCGGTTGGTCTAGGGGTGGTAATTCCAACCAACGGAAGTTAGCCATTCCAATGGTTGCAAAAACCTTGAAAATATCCTCTCCTTCATATTCTCCCTCAAGAAGGCTCATATTCATCGGGATGAATTCCTCTTGTCCGGGGTCGATAGCTGTGAACTGGCTAGTTTGGGGGGATATTTGTTCTATAGCCCAATCAGATCCCAAATCTAGGACTGCAACATTAATTATATCGGAATAGTTGTTGTGAATTTTCAGGAATAAGTGCTCCCCTGCTTTCATTTCTGGATCATTGAGGTCAGCAAATGGCTCTGGTTGAATTGCGTCTCCTGATGCATAATCTTTCTGTGTCCCCAGCAATTCGATGACTACTTTCCCCCTCAAAGGTGAACTACCATCATGGTTATCCAATTCCTGTATCCCTTGATACTTAGCCAAATGTACTAACCGCTTGACTACCGTTTCAGCTGCATTGTTGTCTCTCACCCTGATCACAGGTCGAAGGACAATAGGTGCACCGGTGCGATCGCATATTTCATAAATTACCTCGTCAATCCCTACACGATATGTTTCTGCATCTGTGATGGAAGTAATTTTTTTCACATCTATCTGATAATCAGCAGCTTCCTCTAGACCCACTAATTCCAGCCAACCGTTACCAGTTAATGCCACCTGCACAGCTTGCAAAGCTGCATTTCTTTCTAAGGGTAAATCCTGATCTTGTAGTAACTGTACTTTCTTCACCAACTTGACTGGTGCAGAGGTTAGTACAGCCTGGGCTCCTTGTTCAATTACTGATTCAGGTTGCAGCATTGTGGTTACGTCTGCCCAACAATTTGCTCCCTTTAACTCCGTAATTTCTACTAGAGCCAATCGTTCCTGAGTATTGCGAAAACTAGTTAAACCACGAGGATAAATCGCCAATTCTGCACCTTTACGCAGACCCTGTGCTTGTCCAGCATCCAACTCTACTTTAGTGATGTTTCCCTTCACCTTCACCTGCATGACATTAACTGCATATTCAGTGTGGACATATTGGTTACCAAATACTACGCGATCGCCTTCACCCATAAGCATGGGTGTTTGTTGGGGAAACAGAGTTTTGATTTTGGCACTAATGCGATCGTGTACCATTTTGTAGGTCATTCCCGGCATTGGTTGATTTAAAGTATCCAACAACCAATAAGTCAGGGCACCATTACGTTGTTTGCCATCAATAGTATATTCCCAAGCAGATTCCGAAGGTCTACAAGCAGCTAATAATACATATCCTTTGACTTCTGGTAGCATACTTGCAACAGCTGTTGCCTTACGAGTGATGACTGCATTTTTTACCTCTTTTGGTTTTAAAGACAACCAATTTGCAGCTAATTCTGACTGAGAAGCCACCAGGTTTGATAGTGGTCTGGGAATTTGATCAATGGTATCTAAACCGCGAATGTCTGCGTATTTTCCTCGCACTGTACCACCAGAATGACAGCAATCCAACACCAGGGTAACAACTAACCCCTTATCCACCATTCTTTTGAGCAGTGTTGCTAATTCCAAATCACGCAGATATTGTCCTTCACTAGTACCAATATCAACGGGAATAAGTCCTTCATCAATGTCATTTTCTCCCTTAATATGGGGATAATTCGTTTTAGCACGACCTCCATGACCTGAATATTGGATATATACTAAGTCCCCTGGTGCTGCGGTTTCTGTAAGTTTATGGAACTGGGTGACAATATTCTTGTAAGTGGGTAACTGTGATTCTGCTTCCGTGGGCTTCGGTACTTCACCAGGTTGCAGTGTATCTGGATTTGGATTAGAAGCGGTTAATTTAAAAATCTTTGTGGGTTTTTGGGGTTGACGCAGGAGAAATTCTTCTACATAGTTAATATCACTTACACTCCCTGCCAATGACAAGAGATGGGGTGGATAGCAATCAATACCAATCAGTAAACCATATAACTTGGGATGGGAATTTATTTGTTTAGCCATTATCTGACAAAAATAAGGTCTAATTGGTAATAGTCTATCTTCCTACCGTCTTCCCATCTCCCAAGTCTAGCCTCAACCGAAATGTTAAAAACTTATACCAATTTGGAAAATGATTGCCACAGATGGAAAGAAATAAAAGCTTATGTAGTAACTCTTTCACAATCCAAAATTTAAAATCTAAAATCTAAAATGGTATTACCCTTGTGAGCCTCCATTCCTAAGGGATTGGTTACTTTTTGAAATCAAAGTCCCGAAATATGTTGATTCACATCCCGCTACTATTCCCAGAAAGTCTTAAAATATTGTTAATTTCTGGCTAACCCCCAAATTTCAATTTAATACGGTACTATCTCGGAATTACTATGGCTATAGGCTACCTTGCGCTTGTACTCCACGCACATCTACCCTTTGTTCGTCACCCAGAAAGTGACTATGTGTTGGAGGAAGAATGGCTTTATGAAGCAATTACAGAAACTTATATACCTTTACTACAGGTATTTGAGGGGTTAAAACGAGACGGAATTGACTTTAAAATTACCATGAGCATGACACCACCCCTAGTGTCCATGCTGCGCGATCCTCTGCTGCAAGAACGGTACAGTGAACATTTATCAAAACTGGAAGAACTTACAGAATTAGAAATTGAACATCATGCTCAAAATGGTCATCTCAAATACTTAGCAGAACATTACGCTTCCGAATTTAATACCACCAGAAAAATGTGGGAGCGTTATCAAGGGGACTTGGTTACAGCTTTTAAGAGATTCCAAGACTCGAATAACCTAGAAATTATTACCTGCGGCGCAACCCACGGCTACTTACCACTGATGAAGATGTATCCCCAAGCTGTGTGGGCACAAATTCAGGTAGCCTGTGAACACTACGAGCAAACTTTTGGGATACCACCAAGGGGAATTTGGCTACCAGAATGTGCTTATTATGAAGAATTGGAGAGAATGCTAGCCGATGCAGGTTTGCGCTATTTCCTCACCGACGGACATGGTATTCTTTATGCCCGTCCTCGTCCCCGATTTGGCACCTATGCCCCTATATTTACGGAAACAGGGGTAGCAGCTTTCGGGAGGGATCATGAATCTTCTCAGCAGGTATGGTCATCGGAAGTGGGTTATCCTGGTGCTGCTGAATATCGGGAATTTTATAAAGACTTGGGTTGGGAAGCTGAATACGAATACATTAAGCCCTACATTATGCCTAATGGCCAGCGTAAAAATACGGGGATTAAGTATCATAAAATTACTGGTCGTGGTTTAGGTTTAGCTGACAAAGCTCTGTATGACCCCTATTGGGCAAAGGAAAAATCTGCGGAGCACGCTGCCAACTTTATGTATAATCGGGAACGTCAAGTTGAGCATCTCCATCATGTAATGCAGCGTCCACCAATTATTGTGTCGCCCTATGATGCGGAATTATTTGGACATTGGTGGTATGAAGGACCTTGGTTTATTGATTATCTGTTCCGCAAGTCTTGGTATGACCAAGGTACATACGATATGACCCATTTAGCGGATTATTTACGTGGTAATACCAGTCAGCAAGTCTGTCGTCCTTCTCAATCTAGTTGGGGTTACAAGGGTTTTCATGAGTATTGGTTAAATGAGACGAATACATGGGTTTACCCCCATCTCCATAAAGCGGCAGAACGAATGATTGAAATATCTCAACGGGAAGCCGCAGATGATTTGGAATTGAAGGCTCTCAACCAAGCAGCCAGGGAATTACTTTTAGCACAATCTTCTGACTGGGCTTTTATTATGCGTACTGGAACTATGGTTCCCTATGCAGTTAGACGCACGCGATCGCACTTAATGCGGTTTAATAAACTGTATGAAGATATTAAAATTGGCAAAATTGATAGTGGTTGGTTAGAAAAGGTCGAATACATAGATAATATCTTCCCTCAAGTCAATTATCGCGTTTATCGTCCCCTGTAAAAGAGGCAGGATAGCAGGGGGAAGGGGAGCAGGGGGATGTTGTGGAGATTGTGATCCTTGTGACCCTTCAATCCACGGTAGGAAAGACGAGATATTCCCCATGCTTCTTGTTCACAAAATATCCATGAAAAAACCCCCAGCAAATAGCCGGGGGCTAAAAACCTGTCCTTTTTCCAAATTTTGCTTAGTTGGATATACCATTGCTAGCATAAGCACCTATTCTATATCCAGGTTCGCGATCGCCATAACTTGTTTCTCTTCCTGTAATGGACTTCGCTAATTTATCAAAGGAGTCAGAACCCCAGTTACGTTCGTGGATGGGCTTCCTTTGTTCACCCAAGAAGTAAGCCTGAGTACCAATTAGCGCCGCAGTAACCCAACCTATAACGAATAGTGCAATCAAGATACCAAACATAAGTATTAATTCCTTTTCTTTAACTTTTATTGCTTTATGTAAATTAATATAACAAGTATTTCTAATTTGAGCGTGGTGTGCTAACCGGTAATGGTGGTAGAGTATGCCGAACCTTTGAGGCAGAAGGCAGGGAGCAGGGGAGAAACCCCATACATGAATGTAGAGAGCAGCGCGCAGAAAGGGGGTCTCCCCCATGAGCGACTGCATCAAGAAAGGAGTTATTGAGAAAGAGTGCTTATGCATCGCGGCACAATTATTTCTAATTTTTCCATAAATAAATTTGGGGGCTTGTATCCTTTTCTTTTTCGGTCAGGAGAAAATATACCTCATTCACCTGCAGGCTGCTTATACCAATTCAAATAATGTTGGCGACACATACATTTTTCGTAAGGGCACGGCACCTGTAAGGTAATTTTATATGCCAAAAGATTGTGGATGTTCCCTACCCATCTGTCCCATTCTTTTTTTTTAATGGTATTACTTATTACTTGCACCTAGCCCTATATCTACAAAAAAAGACAGGCTATTGAGCCCGCCTTTGTGTGAATCAATTCAATTCCAACTCAGATTTAGAAGTTCATTTCCGCAGCTTGAACCTTCTCAACCTGTTTCTTTTTGAGTACAAGCATAGTTTGTGCCAACATTGTCAAACAAATAAAGGCGACTAATCCTGCAACTCTACCAGAACTTTGGAGGACAATTTCTGTATCCTTTTGACCAAAACCACCAACATTGGGATTATTGGTTAAAGCTTCTCCAGAAGCAACTACTTGTCCTTCAGATACAATCAGTTCCAAACCTACGGGAATTTCCTCGCTAACAGTTTCCCCAGATTCGGTTTGAATGCTAACTGTATATTTCACATTACCATCGCTATCTGCTTCCTTGGCAATCTGGCTAATTGTTCCAGCAGCAGGGGCGTTATAAGTGTTGTTGTTGCTCTTTTCACCGGTGGGATAAATCTGTCCTCGTCCCCGATTACCACCTGCATAAACTCCATACTTACCAAAATGGATGTTTTTATCAGTTGCTGGGTTAGGAGAAAGAACGGGGAAGACAATTTCTTGATACTCATCCCCAGGTAAAGGACCAACAAGGATGACGTTTTCTGTATCGTCTGTATAGTTTTGGAAGTAAACGTCTCCAATTTCTTCTTTCATTTCCTCAGGAATCCGCTCCTCAGGAGCTATCTTGAAACCTTCGGGTAACATTAGTACTGCACCAACATTTAAGCCGACTTTAGAACCGTCAGCACCTACTTGCTTGACGCTCGTGTCGTAGGGAACTTTCACCACCGCTTTGAAAACAGTATCCGGTAGCACAGACTGGGGAACTTCCACGTCTGTAACCTTTTGGGCTAGGTGACAGTTAGCGCAAACAATTCTTCCTGTAGGTTCACGGGGGGTTTCCGGATAGGTCGCCTGTGCCCAGAAGGGATAAGCCGCAGCAGATTGGGGTAGAGTCAAATCGCTAGTGAAGAAAAAAGTCAAAGTAGCGATCGCAACAAGCAAAATTTTGGTTATTGCTCTGGAAATACGAGTTAAACTCGTTGTGGTACAAGGATTTCTCATCTCTGTAAGGACAAGGGTTCTCTGAATAATTAGTCAATAGTTAATACTTGATGGTCAATAGCCAGGGGACTAGTGACTCAGCACATTTTTAGGAATTTTCCTAGAGCATATATACAGCTATCTCTGGTGAGATACTGAATTATGCCCACCAGGGTTCTTCACCAGTGCGGAAGTCTGTTTCAGTCCAAGGAGTGATGACCATTTTGTCGTCTTCTACCTTGACATGACTCAGAGCCAAAGAGCGAGGTGCAGGACCACGAACAACTTTACCCGTTGCAGCGTATTGGGAACCGTGACAAGGACACTTGAATTTGTTCTCCGCAGCATTCCAAGGCACAACACAACCCAAGTGGGTACAAATGGCATTAATACCGTAATCGCTAATTGCTTCTTTGTTTTCTACCACAATGTAGGTAGGATCGCCCTTGAGTCCCTGAACGAGAACGCGAGCCCCGGTATTATGGCTATCCAAAAAGTTAGCAACGCTGACATCATTGCCTAGTTCGTCTTTGGCTGTGGCTCCACCACCAGCACCACCACTAGCAGGTGGCAGAAAATATTTAGTAAAGGGATACAGTACTCCCAGAGCAACTCCAGTAACTGTTCCAAAAGTCAGAAGATTCATAAACTGACGTCGCCCCATATCGGGCACGTCCATTGATTCAGAATATTGAGCCATAATCTACGGGTTCTTTGTACATTTGGTTTACGAGTTTGACCTGAGCCTCATAATTTGAGAAACTCTTTTCTGGTTCGAGATGCTATGACCCATAATTATGCCAGTATTATCTTTTTCTAGATATTGCCAGCATCTTTTTTGATAGCATTACATTTCTTTATATTCCTATCATACTTGAATGACCGGACTTAACTTTATAACTAAATGTAAAATATAGTTGAGATAACCTATGACAGGAAGAGAATTACAGCAACTATTGTGTGATAAATGGGGACATTCTTATGATGTCCAGCTACGCCGTACCCAGGGAAAGATATTTTTACAGGTGATGTGGAAATACCTAGAGCAGGCTTCTTTTCCTTTAAGTGAAGCGGAGTATCAAGAACACCTGGATACTGTTACCAATTATTTACATGCAATGGGTGGTGTGGATAAAGTACAAACTTTTATCCAAGAAACTAGGGAGCGTCCCCGTTTGGGTAAAGCTGTCAGTATTCCCTTAGATTTGGGCGATAGGGCTTCCGAATGGTTGGTATGAATCCTACTGTTCAACCACAGGTAAACATGGAAGTCTTGCCAATTTTTAGTATATCAATTCCAGCCTCAAATTCTCTTCTTTTCAATGTTACAAATTAATTATATTCATTGACTTGAATACTTGTAATGTGGTATTAGAAATTGCCTATTTAAAATAATAAAAAATTAAAAGAAAAAATATAGCTAAAGATAAGGGCACGGCATCTACAAACTTGATCATTTTGTAGAACTAGCTTGCTAGCGCCGTACCTCTTATAGGAAGATGGATTGTTTTTTGTTGCTTTCTTCACCTTGCCAGTTTGATACCTAGGCATCTTCGACTTCCAACTGTGCCATCGTGACTGCGCTAAAGGCAAAGGCAAAGACCAAAGGCATGGGACATTTCATCAGAAAACTGGAAGCGATCGCAAAAACTGTACCTACCACTGCTACCGTTAACCGAATTTTCTCTTCACCTGTAAAACCTTTTTCTAGCTTAATCAATCTTAATACTTGTGTGGGAATTGGCTCGGGCATTACTGCTCCTGGAGGGAAAGCCCAATAGTTGTTGTAACGCTCCATAAATAGATCTGTCCAGCCATTGTCCTCACACCATTCTTCAATCCATGTATCGCAGTAATGCTTGATTTTGAGGGGCAGAATTTTACTTACCATGTTCTGTATATTTGTGAAGTGATTCGTCATAAATATTGAGAATAGTTGCAATTACTTGAATAATTACTTAAGTTGAACTTGTGAATATTGAATAAATTAAAAGTTTGAATTAGGCGACATATATATAGTGAGGTGGATAAAACTCTTTCCTTGATTAACAGGCTAACAGCATGAATTTGGTTTTTCTGCCAAAAGAAAACAAACTTTACTTGCAGATGGATAATATTAAATATTGTTAATTAATGAGTAAGTAATCACTACAAAATATTTAGAAATAATATCAGCTTTAAACTTTAGGCTATAGATATAGCGCTACGCCCTAGGGAATAGGGAATAGGGAATAGGGAACAGCTAGTTATCAAAGAGTTTTAGAATTTATAAATGTCCTAACCTAATTTTGTAGTGTTATAAAGGTTTATGAATACAGCATCTTTACCCTTAATAACCTTGTCCACAAATTTGAAAATTATTAATTTTATTTCTGTTCCCTGCTCCCCTGGCTCTTTGTGAACAAAAAATAGACTGGATACAAGCCCCCGGATTTATCGATGGGATAACTGATAACTGAAGTGACACATACATTTTTTGTAAGGGCACGGCACCAGTAAGATAATTTTATATACCAAAAGATTGTGGATGTTCTCTACCCATCTGTCCCATTCTTTTTTCAAAGCCAATATACAAAATAAAAACCCTCCTATTTCCTACTGGGAGGATTTTTTCATTAGTTTCCAATTAATCCGATTTAACTCAATCGGTAGGGCTGAGCGTGCGTATCTTTCTAGCCTTCACGAAAGTTTCCAATTAATCCGATTTAACCCAATCGGTAGTGCACTTTATGAGCCAGAGAAGGGAATTGGCACAACTTGTTTCCAACTAATCCAATTTAACCCAATCGGTAGGGTCTGCATGGCCACTGCGTTATGCTACTAGCCTGCAAGGTTTCCAACTAATCCGATTTAACCCAATCGGTAGGGAGTTCGTTCAGGAGGCTTTGCCCAGTAAGGGTTTCAGCGCCTAAATCGACGCATCTCCAAAAAACATGATAAATGTTCTCAGAAATCACGTCAAACACACCCCTCAAATTCTTACCCCGCAAGCAATCGACACATCTCAAGGAAAGAATAGGCATTTGGGCGATTTTGCGAGATGTGTCGATGGTCATGTTACCAAATCCTCCTTAAATTTCTACAACCTATATTGCATAATGCTTTGGCGGTGCAGATGCTTCTTTGCTACCAATGTGGATAACTTCTTTCGTCTGTGGATAACTTCTTTCGTCTCTTATCTTCAGAAATATCATATACAACCAAGACTCACATATAAAAGTCGTATGAATTAATACTTCATGAATCTATAAGCGTTTTAACTAAGAAACACAAGGATAGATATTTAGCAATCGCAAAAATCTTTCCCTCTCCTGATGCCTCCTTCCTCCTTCAACCAGTGGTTGTTTCACAATCCAAAATGTTATTAAGTAAGTCGGCACAATAAAACCAAACTATGTGAAGAAAAGTAAATAAGCCTAAAATCCTTGTTCCCCCTGCTCCCTGCTCCCTGCCCCCTGCCTTATCCAAACGATAATTTTTTACGCCGATCTACTTACCCTAATGTTTCTGGTAAGATATTATTCCCTATTGTGACTAGGGTGGGTGCATAATGAAGCGTGTTGGTGTAATTGGTGGTGGACAACTTGCTTGGATGATGGGGAGTGCTGCAAAGAAATTGGGTTTGGAGTTAATAGTACAGACACCCAATCAAGCAGATCCTGCCGTAAGTATCGCTAATGATACTATTCTTGCCGCCGTTGATGATGCGATCGCTACAGAAAAATTAGCAAAAAAATGTGATGTCATCACCTTTGAAAATGAATTTGTTGATTTAGAAAAATTATCCCTCTTAGCACAACAAGGGGTTTGTTTCCATCCCCACCTACCAGCCTTAGAACTTTTATTAGATAAATATGATCAACGTTGCTATTTACAAAAATTAGGTTTACCTACACCCCAATTTTTTGCTTTAGAAGAAGAATTAGCTCACATTGGCTCTGTTAAAGATTTATCTAATTCTGTTTCCTGTCAGAAACTAGGTTTCCCATTAGTGATCAAAGTTCGCCGTCATGGATATGATGGTCAGGGAACTTTTATTGTTAAAAATATTGATGATTTACAATCAAAAGTAACTTTTTCCCAGATTCAACCTCATTTGTTTTTAGTTGAGGAATTTGTTCCCTTTCAGAAAGAATTAGCAGTAATTGCAGCCCGTTCTGTCAACGGGGATATTGTTACCTATCCAGTGGTAGAAACCCAACAAAAACAACAAGTTTGTCGGCGAGTCATTGCACCAGCTGATATCACCCCTACAGTATCAGCCGAAATTAATCATATAGCTGCTACTCTTCTCCATCAACTTGGTTATGTTGGAGTTTTAGGCATTGAATTATTCCTCACGAGGGATGACAAAGTATTAGTGAATGAAATCGCCCCTCGCACTCACAACTCCGGACATTTTTCCTTAGATGCTTGTAAAACTTCTCAATTTGAACAGCAGCTACGGGCAGTGTGTCGTTTACCTTTGGGCAATTCTCAATTAACTTATCCATGTGCTATTATGGTAAACTTATTAGGCTACGAAAAATCTCAGGATCAACATATTCACAAACGTAAAGAAATCCAAAAGATTGCCCAAACCCACCTTTATTGGTATGGTAAAAGTGAATCTAGAGTCGGTCGGAAGATGGCTCATGTAACAGCTTTATTAGACATTTGCGATCGCCACAAAGCAATGGGGATAGCTGATCAAATAGAAACAATTTGGTACCCAAGCTAAGATTCAAAAATCAATCAAAATAAATTAGCTGGGATATACACAACATTATTTTTAAGAGCTATAATAAGGAAGTTCTACTACGACGTTGGTGACTGCCATACTAAGTTTTTTGATCTTGTCTTTAAGAATAAGGGAACCTATTAATTATTATTCGTGGCAGTAAACCGGGCATGTACCCGGAAACTTTAAACGAACGATGTCGGTGCCCACCTGGTTTAACCAGGTCATAAACTTAGGTAAAACGGCGTTGCGGTAAACTAAAATTATTAGCTCCTAGAGTCTTGATGACTAGGGAGCTTTTAATTTATATTCCTTCACTAGCTGGAAAATAGGGAGGGAAGGAGTGAGGGAGGGAAGGAGTGAAAGAGTGAAGGAAGTATTTTTATCCTTGGTTGTGGGATTTTTTCGTGGGGGACTAGCTTGAAAGTAGGGGTTATACCATTTTGAAAAAAGAATGGGACAGATGGGTAGGGGCACGGCATCGGTAAGATACTTTTATACATGTAAAGATTGTGGATGCCGTGCCCTTACGAAGAATTTATATATTGCAAACATTATTTGAATTGGTATTATAGCAATCCGATTTGATTCCTGAATCACTCGTAGAGATAGGGAACGGGGAACAGGGAACAGAAAGTGTACTGAGATTTTTAAGCGCAAGCGCAGGCTACGCCAACAAAAATCAAATAGTAATCCTATATGCATAAAAACTAATAAAAAACTGTATCAACTGATGCTAATTTTCGTATTTGTAAAAGTTAGGATTATTACAGTAATGTTGGACTGTGCCCAATCTTTAGATAAAATTGATCAAAACACCACTTGACACTGTGTTTCCCGCCTCTGTCTCCCAGCTAGATAATGGTTTAACCTTCATTCATCAAGAAATTCCCCATACTCCCGTAGTTGCAGCTGATGTATGGGTGAGTGCAGGTGTCACAAGAGAGCCAGAATCATGGTGTGGGATGGCGCACTTTTTAGAACACATGATTTTTAAAGGCACAGTCAATCTTGCTCCTGGAGTATTTGACAGAGAAGTTGAAAACCGGGGTGGTGTGACTAATGCCGCAACTAGTTATGATTATGCTCATTATTCCTTAACTACAGCTAGGGATTATTTGCCAGAAACCCTACCCCAGTTAGGGGAATTATTACTAAATGCAGCAATTCCTCAGTCAGAATTTGTCAGAGAACGGGATGTAGTGTTAGAAGAAATCCTTCAATCCTATGATGATCCTGATTGGGTCGGATTTCAATCACTGTTGCAAAGTGTATACCAAAATCATCCTTATGGGCGTTCTATATTGGGTACGCGAGAAGAATTAATGCAGCATTCTCCAGAAGCTATGCGTAGTTTTCATCACACTCACTACCAGCCAGAAAATATGACAGTAGTATTGGTGGGGGGAGTAGGAAAAGAAACTGGTTGGGAATTAGTTAATCGCACTTTCGCTAATTTTTGTGAGCCTGACAATTGTCCACCATCAGTTGAAATTACTCAGTCGGAAATAGTTGGGGTTCAGCGTCAGGAATTATACTTACCAAGGCTAGAACATTCACGGTTAATGATGGCATGGATAGGGCCGGGAGTAGATGAGTTACCCAGTGCCCACGGTTTAGATTTATTGTCAGTATTGTTAGGGGAAGGACGGACTTCGCGTTTAGTCAATGATTTGCGAGAGGAGCGTCAGTTAGTCCAGGGAATTGGTAGTAGTTTTTCCCTGCAAAGAGAATCGAGTTTATTTACAAT
>NZ_FYBH01000063.1 GCF_900185595.1 Calothrix rhizosoleniae SC01 | reverse complement strand
ATTAGACGATGGCTCACTTAGACTCAAGAGAATTGAGGAAGGCTGTATGGAATTAATTTTTGATGGTTCTCAAGAAAGCCTAAAAAAGCTGGATGCTCTGTTTAAATCGGGACAATTGCCAGAAATCTTAGATATTCCTGTGCAAGAGGTGCGGGATATGGATGGTGCTGTTTCACCTGAGCAAACTTTAGTCAACTTGAGCCAATGGCTGCAAAATGTGATTGATAGTAGTTGGCAAACTTTAGAAGAGGTTTTGGGTAGCAAACAGCAGCAGTTGGTTTTTGCTAGGGGTGATTTTTCGGTTGAAACTGTTGTGCGATCGCAACCAATTGAGTTAGCAATTCAATCTTCCGCAGTTTTAGTAGCTTTAGTAGTTGCTGTAACAGCTACGTCTGCTACAAATCGAGCCATCCGCTTGCAAGTACATTCAACTACTGATAAAAATTTGCCCCAGGGTTTAAAGTGTGCTGTACTCGATCCATCAGGAAACAATATTTTAGAAGTCCCAGCTCAAAAGAATGATAAATGGATTCAATTAGATATTAATGGCAACCCTGGAGAGGAATTCACTGTAAAAGTGCAGATGGATGATGCCATAGTAACCCGTAATTTTATGATTTAACTACCTGTAAGGGGGAGAAGATGGGTAAGTTAGTTGTCATAAATTTAGTCGGAGGAGATTTTGAACGAGGTTTTGTTATCTCCTTGCAAATTTGGACAGAAGGCGATCGCAAATGGATCGCTGAAGCTAAAGGTAAACTCCCTCCAGCGAAAGAATTACTCGAACATTATAAATATTGGCAATTAAAGTATCGCCATCACGTTTCAGGTAACTATTCGGCTCGCATGAGCGTTACTGGTGGAACCGATACCACTATCATCTCCGATATCAAAAAAGCTAGCAAGCAATTAAAATCTAGTTTAAATGATTGGCTAAAAGCTGACTATGATTTTAGTCCAATTCGAGAAAAATTATTTCAAACTCTCAAGGATGAAGCTGAAGAAATTAGAGTCATCTTTGACACAAATAATCCAGAGTTAGAACGCTTACCTTGGCATTTATGGGATGATTTTTTTAAACGTTATCATCGGGCTGAAGTTGCTTTATCTTTACCTGTAAATAAAAACCCAATAGTAAGTTCTATCAATCATCAAGTAAAAGTTTTAGCAGTTTTTGGGAGAGATACCAGAATCAATCTCCAGAAAGACTGGGAAATGTTGAAAAAACGATTAGGTGAAGACTCTAATGCTGCACTCATTAATATAGATAAGCCTAGCTTAGAGTCTTTATGTGAACAAATTGAGGAACATAAACCACAAATTCTATTTTTTGCTGGTCATAGTCGCAGCGAAGAAAGCGGAGAGAATGGTTTTATTGATCTAAATGATGAAGAAAGTATCACTATAGATAATTTAGAACCAGAACTCAGGAAAGCTGTTAAATGGGGTTTACAGTTAGCAATTTTTAATTCCTGCGATGGATTGGGAATAGCACGGCAATTAGCTTTACTAAAAGTCCCAAATATTATAGTTATGCGCGAGCCTGTGCCAGATGAATTAGCACAGAAGTTTTTACAGCGTTTTTTAGAAGTATTTGCCTGGGGAAAACCTTTACATTTGGCAGTGCGAAGGGCTAGAGAAAGAATAAATCGATTAGAAAATAAATTTCCTGGTGCGACTTGGTTACCAATGACCTTTCAGAATCCATCAGAGCCACCTTTAACTTGGCGAGCGCTCGGTGGTATTGAAATTAAACAACCATCCAATCATAATTCTGTTGAAAATTTAGGGACAGAGACAGAAAATGCTAGTCACATACCTTGGCTACAAACTTTCTTTTCTCCTACTATTAAACCAACACCATTATCACAAGTAAAGGGTAAAACAATTACTTGTAAAAATGGGCATGAAAATTTATCCACGAATAATTTTTGTATCCATTGTGGTGTACCTTTAAATAATGTCTTGATTTGTAGTAATGGTCATGAGAATAATGTGAATAATAAATTTTGTTCCGTCTGTGGCGAGCAGTTGCAAAGAACATCTACTGTAATTATATCCACAGATGAATCAACATCAATTCAAGCAACAGCAATACCAGCACCTACACAAGCACCGACACCACCAGAAGTTACACATTTATCGGGAATAACAGGTGGTAATTTCCAGACAATTCCTGAAAACTCATCTGCCAATATCGGTAATATATTATCAGGGCGCTATAAAATTACTCAAATTTTGGGACAAGGAGGCTTTGGTAATACTTTTATTGCCCAGGATATGAATCTGCCAGGTAATCCTTTGTGTGTTGTCAAGCAATTAAAGCCAGTACAAGCAGATCCCCATATTATGCAGGTTGCAAGAAGATTATTTGATACTGAAGCAGAAATTCAATATAGATTAGGAAGGCATGAGCAAATTCCTAGTATTTTTGCTCATTTTGAAGAAAAACAAGAATTCTATTTAGTTCAGGAATATATTGAAGGTCACGATCTTAAG
>NZ_FYBH01000337.1 GCF_900185595.1 Calothrix rhizosoleniae SC01 | reverse complement strand
CAGTCATTAAGATTATTACGATTCAAGTGAAAATACTTATTTTTTCTCAATACATGTAAATTATTTATACAGAGAATAATAATCGGGTTAGAGTTTTAATAACTTTTCATTGCCCGTTGCATATCCCGTTGATCTTGCCTTCTCTTGATTGTTTCTCGCTTATCATGGACTTTCTTACCCCTAGCTAAGGCAATACTAACTTTTATCCAACCTCGCTTAAAATACATTTTTAAAGGTATCAAAGTTAAGCCTTGCTGTTCTACCTTGCCAATTAGTTTACGCAATTCCTGGCGATGTAACAACAATTTACGGGTACGCCGGGGTTCGTGATTAAAAAACTGCCCACTGGCATTGTAAGGGGAAATATGGGCATTAAGCAGCCAAGCCTCCCCATCCCGCAGCAAAGCATAGCCATCTTGAAGATTCACCCTACCCGCACGAATGGATTTGACTTCTGTTCCTACCAGCTGAATTCCTGCTTCGTAAGTTTCGAGAATTTCATATAAATAACGCGCCTGTCGATTATCACAAACTACTTTGTAACCGTCACCTTTATTACTACTCTGACTACTCTTGTTACTTTTATTACTCATTTAATATCCGATTTACGTTCAATCCAAGTTAAAAAAGATAAATAATCAATTTAATATAAAATTAACCTAGAATACTAACTACTATCATACTACACATAATACATAAAAGCACATAGGTAAGGTGGGCATTGCCCACCCTACTCAATTCAAAGGGTAGCCACCGAGTTAGATGAATCTAATTCCTGGGATTGATTTTGCCCTAAAGGAGTCCAATAACTGGCAATTAAGCCTACCATGAGCCACCATAGAGTATTTACTGAAGGACGATACCAGACAGTATCAACTAAACCATGGGCAAGCATCCCTACCATAGCTGCGATCGCTCCCATTAGCCAGAAGGCTTCAACCCGTTGCATGAGACGTAACCGTTGTAGTTGCAAAGCTGCTGTATTAAATGAGACAGTTAGTAACCATAGGAAACTAGCCAAACCCAGAAAACCAGTTTCTACAATCACTTCTAGAAAAATAGAATAAGCGCTCAAAGCACTATAGCCAGGGACTTGATAGAGGGGATAAACCTTATTAAAGGCATTATGTCCCGGTCCAATCCCAATCCAAGGACGAGCATCAATCATTTGAAATACAGCAGTCCAGACATTGCGGCGAAAATTATTACTACTATCTTTACGGTCAGCAAAAATACTGAGCACACGTTCCTTAAATGGTTCTACAAATACTATCCCTAGAGCAAAGATACTCAGTATAATTCCGAGAAGAATTAACGGTGTCCATACCTGCCAAAACCGAGGCATTCTTATACTCCACCAGTAGTACAGCAAACCCATTAGGGCTAAAATTGCAGCCACCAATCCAATCCAACCTCCACGACTAAAGGTGAGAATTAAACAGGAGCCATTGACAACAACCATCGTCACTGCTAGGGCTTTTTGCAACCAGGTTTGCCAAGCGAAAATAGCCACACAGCTGAAAATTACAGCAGCTATTAAATAACCAGCCAGTAAGTTGGGATTACCTAAATAACTGTAAACCCTAGTAGTCTTTGATAGGGAGGATGTGGGATCGACCCAAGTTGCCAATTGTGGCGCTCCAAAGAACCACTGCCGTAATCCATACACACTTACTACCAGAGATGTATGTAAAAAAACTGTAATCACTAAAGAACGGAGTCGGGGCGATCGCAACACCCGTCCAGAGATGAAAAATATTGGTAAATATAGACTGAAAGTAATTAAGTCTCTCAGCGCATATGCTTTTACTGGTGATAAGGCTGTAGCGGCTGCGGCAACTAGCCAATATATAACAACTACCAGATGAATAGGAGTTACAGTGGATATACTCTGCTTCCAGGTATCATCTGACACCGTTAGCAATAACCAAAATAAAAAACAAGCAGCTAATAATACACCTACCAAAGAAGTCGGGACAAAAGGTGCCAAAAGATATACTAAACATAGTAATATCGCACCAATTGTATCTCCCCACTGCATCAAAATACTACCTTTTCGCCAAGAGCCTAACAGCCCTACCGTAATATGGTGTAGAAAACTACTAGATAGATATGCTTTTAGTGGCAAAGTGGATAAAGTAAAACGTTGCCAAATTAGATTCATAAATAACAATTGTAATTAATTAGGATTTTCCTAAACGGGGCGGGTGTGGGGAGTGTGGGAGGTGTGGGAAGTGTGAGAGGTGTGGGGAGAATAAAGAAGTGATAAGCTTTGTGCCTTCTCTCTCTTCCCAGTCTTCCCCCTCTTCCCACACTCCTCTCTCTCCCTCTTCTCCCCTCTTTTCACCCTCCCCAAACTTGCTTTAAGACCTCTGCGGGGGCAATATCCTCAGTTTTCCCAGTAGGAGATTTAATACCCAAAAACTTATCACTCTCAGGTAATAACTTAGCTGGTTCCGTAGGCCCAAACAATGCCAGTGTATAGGTTTGTACTCCTACACCCAAATGTAGAGCCGGACTATGGGTACACAACATTAAATTAGCTCCAGCAATCATTGCTGCTAACTTACCCATATTATCTGGGGAACTAACCTTAATATTAGGTACTAACGACAACAGACTTTTAATAAAAGCTTCATCATTTGCACCTGCAACAACTACTAAAGGTAAATCCGGTTGCTTTTGTTGAAAATCTTGAATAATTTGTTTCCAGCTCTTTGCTGGGTACATTCTTGCTTGACCTTTGGGGCTATCGCAATAACCAGAACCTCCATAAATCAAAACATAGCCAGTATCCTTAATTCCCAGCCGGATTTGTTCTTGGGTTGCCCAATCAATATCTGGTGTGGGTACGTTGACTGTCAATTCTGGGCAAGGGGATTGAATACTTAAACCATTGAGCAAATCATGATACATATTAGTTAAGTATTGCTCGGTTTTTACTGGCACTGCATGGGTGAGGAACAAACTCCCATTACCTCGAAAACCTATTCTTGTAGGAATACCAGTCAGCCATATAATCAAACCTTCTGACCAAGTATTGGTAGTAGTAATAGCGACATCATATTCGCGATCGCGCAATCTACCTACCAAATTAGCCCAGTCAGCTAAACTGTTACGGTCTTGATAATCAAATAGCAATACTTCGTGAACTGACTTACTTACCCGGTAAGCTGCCTTTGACCGAGGTTCCACAACCACATCTATCTGAGCATCTGGGTAAATTCGCTTCAGGTCATCTAAGGTCGGAAAAAATAGAATTTGGTCGCCAATTCCGCCAGGGACAAGGGCTACTATTCGCATATTATTTTATTTACGCTTACTCGCTACTTAATTTTAGGAGAATATAGGGGATGGAGGATAGAAATTAGGGGATAGGTTTATGGGAGATAGAGAATAAGGTATAAAAAACCAATTTCTCATCATCCGCTCCCAATTATCCACGATCACATCACCTAGTTTTAACATTGAGGAAAAATTGTGCATTTACTAATTCCAGCAGCTGGTATGGGGAAAAGAATGGGGAGTAACCGTAATAAACTCCTGTTGTCAGTGCGATCGCAATCGTTACTGAGTTGGACCCTGTTAGCTGCTGAAGCTGCACCTTCTATCAATTGGATTGGGATTATTTCTCAAACCAATGACTGGGAAGATTTCCAGGATATTATCTCCCAATACGAATTAACCAAGCCCATAGAATTTATTAAAGGTGGTTCCACCCGCCAAGAATCAGTTTACAATGGCTTACAAGCACTACCAGCAGATGCAAGAAAAGTTTTAATCCACGATGGCGCTCGATGCCTTGCCACAGCAAACTTGTTTGATCGGTGTGCCGCAGCTATGGCTAATTGTACTGGTTTAATTGCTGCTGTACCCGTCAAAGATACCATTAAAGTAGTAGACCAAATTGGCACAATCCAATCTACACCTGATCGTAGCCAGTTATGGGCAGCACAGACTCCCCAAGGATTTGATGTCAATTTATTAAAACAATGCCACCAAAAAGGTTTAAATGAGGGTTGGGAAGTTACTGACGATGCTGCTTTATTAGAAAAATGTGGCTTGAAGGTGCAAGTTGTCGAAGGAGAAGAAACCAATTTGAAAGTTACCACTCCCCAAGACCTAGCGATCGCAGAATTTATCCTCGCATCCCGACTTGGATGAGGAGTGGGGGAGTGTGGGGAGTGAAGGAGTGAAGGAATGGGGGAGTGAAGGATTGAAGGAATGGGGGAGTGAAGGAGTGAAGGAATGGGGGAGTGAGAGAGTGAGGGAAGAATTTTAAAGATTCCTAATTTCTAACTATTTGACTTTTGTTGTATATATGATATGATCCGTGCCACTTGTCAATCTGTACTAATGTCATTGATCAATGATGATTAATGACTAACAACTGATGACTGATAAAAAATGACTGCAGCCACTAAAATAGAAGCGATTCTCTACTTAAAGGGACAACCCGTGTCAATTGGCGAAATCGCCGAGTGCGCCGCTTGCGATCGCACAACAATTGAAGAAGGGATAATTGAACTAATCGATGAATATGCTCGCCGAGATAGCGCCTTGGAAGTGGTAGAAACTCCTAAAGGCTACTGTTTGCAATTAAGATCCGATTTTCAAGAATTAGTACAAACTCTGATTCCCGTAGAATTAGGTGTGGGAGCATTACGAACCTTGGCAGCTATCGCTCTCAATACCCCCATCCGCCAAAGTGACTTAATCAATATTCGCGGTTCTGGCGCATACCAACATGTCCAAGAACTGGTAGAGCAAGGTTTTGTTCGCAAACGTCGTAGCAGTGAATCTCGGTCTTATTCGCTACAAATCACCCCGAAATTTCATCAGTACTTTCAAATCGAGCAACTCCCCCAGCCATTTGTGAATAAATCACAAGAGAAACAATTAGAATTAGAACTAGAGCCTGTCACAGAAGGAGTTTAGCTGCTTTTCAGGGGCTAAAAAGACAGCCGATCTACAAAATAGAGATGGCTCATAGTTATACTATGGTTTAGAGTAGAATTAGCAACTAACGCTAAGAACAACTGCCAATGGTGTTTAATCCTAACTTCTTGAATGACAACTCCGAGGAACACCCCAATAATATATTACAGGAGCACTTTGAAGATAACTCCAATCAATTACTTCACTATTTACAGCATCAATCTCCCGAAGTTTTAGCTCGTGTAGCTCAGTCCGTTAGCCCAGAAATTAAACAAATTATTTCCCAAAATGTTCAAGGGCTAGTGGGAGTGCTACCCGCAGATAATTTTAACGTACAAGTTACCACTGATCGGGACAATCTTGCTGGGCTACTGGCTTCAGCCATGATGACAGGCTACTTTCTGCGTCAAATGGAACAACGGATGCAGCTTGACAACCTCACTAAACCCAATGTAGGTCACTAACCAATTCCTGATTATGAATGGCTATTGACTACCTATTTATTTTTTGGGAAAGGTTCTGGCTGTAACTTAAAGGCTTGTATTCTGCCGTTGCGTTGGACTTCTATTTCCAAGATGTCCTCTACATAGCTCAAGTCTACTTGTTTCTGGACTTGGGCAGATGTTTTCACCGATTTACGGTTGATTTTGACAATCATGTCGCCGGAGAGTAGTCCTACTTTTTCTGCGGGAGAATCTTTTACTACTCTCCTAATTAAAATCCCACTATCTTGTTTGAGAGTGAGACTAGTTTCTTTATTCAGCTTCTTTTGCTTCTCTGGGGTTAAATCTACCATTTCAATCCCTAAAAATGGATGATCTACCCGACCTTTAGTGAATAGTTCGTCAGCAATACGGGCTGCTGTTTCAATCGGAATCGCAAAACCTAGACCCTGAGCATCCGC
Source organism: Calothrix rhizosoleniae SC01 (assembly GCF_900185595.1). Lineage (GTDB taxonomy): Bacteria > Cyanobacteriota > Cyanobacteriia > Cyanobacteriales > Nostocaceae > Calothrix_A > Calothrix_A rhizosoleniae. The sequence continues at coordinate 4,710 of NZ_FYBH01000337.1, read as the reverse complement.
ACGAATGGCGGTGTTGACACCAATAACCTGTCCCTGGGAATTTAATAAAGGTCCACCCGAGTTACCAGGATTAATAGCCGCGTCTGTTTGAATAAAACTGACTCGCTTGCTAGATACACCAACTTGGGCGCTGGTGCGATCAGTGGCACTAATAATACCAATAGTTACCGTATTATCTAAACCTAGGGGATTACCAATAGCGATCGCCCACTCTCCTGGGATCAGATTTTGGGAATTACCCAACTTCACTGTAGGTAACTTATCGGCAGGTATTTTTACTACTGCCACATCCGTTATATTATCTACCCCTAATACCCTACCTTCAAAGTTACGTCCATCCTTCATTGTCACTTCTACAGTATCTGTATCGGCGACAACATGAGCATTGGTGAGTATTTTCCCATCTTGGCTCAGAATAAAGCCAGAACCAGTCCCCTTTTCAATCCTTTCTTGGGGGAATGGCTGTTCATCTTCACCAAAAAAACGCCTGAGTAGAGGATTTTTAAAGGCATCTGCGATGGGATTGGCAACTTTGCGGGTAGCATTAATTCTGACTACAGCCGGGCCTGTTTTTTGCACCGCATTAGCAATAAAATTTACCCGACTTCTGTCCGTTTTTTCTACACTTCTACCAAGACGAAAAGGAACTTGATTCTCGGGTGAGGCATCTGTGGTGATATTTTGTAGCTGTCGAAAGGGGCTACTTTGTGGCATCAGATAACGACTACCAAACAGACCCAAACCACCGCCAGTTATTAGGAAAGAAACATATAGGGCAATTTGCTTATAAGATAACTTCATAGTCATGAGGCTGAAACGTAAATGCAGATGCGCTTTTTATCAGTTTAGTCAAGCAAATGGTTTGCGGACAGTTATATTTTTAACTAAAAATTAAATTGTGTAATCCTTTTACTAACCTCTCGATTTATTTCAGAATATTTACATAAAAGTAAAGAAATGTTTCTGGGAGAGATTTAAACCACGTTTACTTGAAAATCCATATTTTTAACTAAGAATACCTAATTAAGGGAAGGGCATGGCATCAGTAAAATTACTCTATATGCCTCCATAATGTAGGTGTTTCCCAGAAAAAACATGGTATTTCCCGAGAAAAAAAATCTAGTTCTCAATGGGAATTGAATTCAAGGAACGTCAAAACAATTATAAAACCCTGAATAGAAGGCATTTTATTTTTTTTTCCACTAGTTGCAGAATCTTTCTCTCTCTGTATCACATCTAAAATTTTATATCAACAATATTGCTGTATTGAGATTAATATGACTTTCAGAATTTATATCCTGTTCCTTTTTGGTTTAGCAAATACTCTAGGTCTAGCATTTACATCTTCGCAATTATCATGGGCAGAGAATATCAAGGCGAACTGTCCGACTCCAGCCCTAGAACGTTTTTTACACCATCAAGTTAAACAAGGTGAAAATTTAGAGAATATTGCCCAAGCCTATAATCTCAAGCCAGAAAGTATTATCGCCATGAATCCCAATTTGCAAAACAGCAAACTGGCTATTGGTAGCAAAATTTTGATCCCTCCCTACAATGGCATTGTGGTAGAAGTACCTAGGGGGCAAACATGGCAACAATTAGGGGCGCAATACAAAGTGCGAACAGATGTACTATTTGAGTTGAATGGTTGTCAGTCGCCGGGTAATTTAGCATTTATTCCAGTGGTTAATGGTAAGCCTCATAGACCAACTATCGCCAAATCGGGGGATACAAGAAATCAAACCATGCAGATGGGTAGCTATCCCTTGTCGACACCAGCAAAATTAGCTTTACCCTATGGCTGGCAGATAAATCCTGCTGATAATGAAGTATTTTTCCATAGTGGGATTGATTTATTAGCTAATCAAGGAACTAATGTGCAAGCGATCGCACCCGGTACGGTAGTATTGGCTCAAGCACAAGGTAGTTATGGCAATTTAGTGATTATTAACCATAACGGGAGCTTACAAAGCCGTTATGCCCATCTTGATAGTATAAATGTGAAAGTGGGGCAGCAAGTACAAGCTGGGGATCTATTGGGTGTTGTGGGTACAACTGGCGCACCAAATTTGAAACAGCCACATCTTCATTTTGAAGTGCGATCGCGTTCTTCTTTAGGTTGGGTTGCCAAAGATCCCAAAACATACTTAACCAAATGAATCGTTAAGAAAAGTAAAGTGGGCACTGTAATTCTTTGCAACCCGCCCATTCTCATCAACAATAATAAAATACTGTGATTTTACAGAATTTGGCACAAAGCCCACGAGCAGCAAAGTAGATACTTAAGATATTTAAGTTGCTGCGTCCTTGTCAATCTAAAATCTAAAATCCAAAATTGTTTGATTTATGTCCGATCCACAAACAATTAGTACTGCGGTTGCCAACCTCTACAATACTTACCCCTTTCCCCCAGAACCCCTACTGGATGAACCTCCTCCAGGTTATAACTGGCGTTGGCATTGGACAAGTGCCTACAATTTTTGTACGGGAGTGAAGCCCCCTCGGCAAGATATCCGCATTCTCGATGCTGGTTGTGGTACAGGAGTGGGTACAGAATATTTAGTCCATTTGAACCCAGAAGCAACCGTAGTCGGCATTGACCTCAGTGCTGGAGCATTGGATGTAGCCAGAGAACGTTGTCAGCGTTCTGGAGCGAATCGGGTAGAGTTTCACCACCTCAGCTTATTTGATGTAGAGCAAGTACCTGGTGAGTTCGATTTAATTAATTGTGTGGGGGTACTACACCATACCCCAGATCCCATTGGTGGTATTCAAGCCTTAGCCAAGAAATTAGCACCGGGGGGACTATTACATATATTTGTCTATGGTGAGTTGGGACGGTGGGAAATTCAACTCATGCAAAAAGCGATCGCTCTGTTGCAAGGTGACAAGCGGGGGGATTACCGGGATGGGGTGAATGTGGGGCGACAAGTCTTTGCTTCTCTACCAGAAAATAACCGTATTGTCCAGTATGAAAAGAGGCGCTGGGCAATGGAGAATCAGCGAGATGAATGTTTTGCTGATATGTATGTACATCCTCAAGAAATTGACTATAACGTCGAGACAGTATTTGATTTGATTGATGCTTCTGGGTTAGATTTTGTCGGGTTTTCTAATGCTGGCTACTGGGATATAGAAAGGCTTTTGGGTAAAGCACCGGAATTAGTGGAACGGGCAAAAGGGTTGAGCGATCGCCAGTTATATCGGTTAATAGAATTACTCGATCCAGAAATCAGCCACTACGAATTTTTCCTTTCCCGTCCTCCCCTGGCTAAAAATAATTGGTCTGATGATCAAGTTTTGTTGCAAGCGACCCCAGAAAGACACCCTTGTATGGAAGGATGGCCAGGTCAGAGCATTTTTAACTACGATTATCAAGTTGTGAAACTTACAGATGGGGAGTTTGAATTTTTGCAAGCTTGTGATACTAACTCAACGGTGGCAGAAATTTTGGCGAATGTATCACTGGAGTTAGATGAAGTGAGGAAGCTCCAGCAGCAACAATTGATTATTTTGTCCCAGAATTAATAAATATTATCTGGAATTGAGGAAGTGAAGAATTTTCAAATCACTCCCTCATGTAGGCGTAGTCTTCTCGTAGAGTAGGTTTGCACACAAACAAGAATCAAAATACCTCTTCCCTATCCCCCAACCCCGCTCCACCTAACCCCTATTTTCTAGCTAGATGGGCCTAGTCTAAGTTTAAATACTGCTCTATAACCACAATGAGAGTATAAAATGCTTCATTTACTTAACAAAACACAAGAGTCTGACACATAAATACATTATTTCCCTGGTATTTTGTTATAAAAAAATACAAAAAGCCTGTTAATTGAGAATCCAGCCATTTATAATGCGAAGGCTCTCATTTAATCAACGAAATTACGTTTTTTGTCGAACGTGATTTAGATTACCATTTCATGTACAATAAAAGTTAGATACGATCTGTTTGGACGTTTTGTATGCTTTGTTAACCACAATAATTCTTGCTATTTTGGTGTGTCGAGCAAAAAACTAATTATTTTGTCGCAGAATGAATGGGAGTTAAACAGAGATAAAATCTAAATGTAACCTCAGGGAATTTGCCTATCTAAATCTAGGGTTTAAAACGTTTAAAAAATGTTTTTATGCCAGATACAAAACTCGGTTTATTAACAACAGTATAAGGTATATTAGTAGGTGTAATTCTATTGATATCAACTAAAGCCTGTAAAACTTCCTGAGCAAATTGATATCTCTGCCTAAAATCGTAGCGTACCATCGTGTTTAAAATAGCTGCTACTTCATCACTCACCTCTGCTTGTTCTTGCCAGGATATTTCACCTGTTTCTACATCCTTTGGTAATTCATAAGGACGAATACCAGTAAGTGCTTGAATACCAATCATGCCTACGGCGTAGATATCACTGCTGAAAGATGGTTTACCACTCATCTGTTCAGCAGGCGCATAGCCACTAGTACCAATGGCAATGGTATTCATTGTTGCCTGTGGATAATTGCTGGAAATTTCATTAATTCTTTTTACTGCACCAAAATCAATCAAAACTAACTTTTGGTCTTGCTCACGTCTAATTAAATTTGAAGGCTTAATGTCGCGGTGAATGACATTATTTTGGTGAACAAATTCTAAAATATGCAAAATATCCTGCAATATTGCAATTACTTGAGTTTCGCCCAACTTTTCACTGCAAATCATTTCTTGAGTAAGTA
>NZ_FYBH01000408.1 GCF_900185595.1 Calothrix rhizosoleniae SC01 | reverse complement strand
ACCCACAAAGGTTGCTTGGGTTGAATGTCCCATTTCTTTGATATCTGCTATTTGTTTTCCCACCCCAAAATCAATCAACACGGGTAAATTTTTACCCTTTGGTAACATAATATTATCTGGAGAAATATCTCTATGGATTATTTGATGGTGATGTACATATTGCAAAATTGGTAGGAGATCTTTGAGCCACTGGATTACTTCTGGCTCAGAAAATACTTGCCCTGCAGCTTGTCGTTCTCCTAATATGGTGGAGTAGGTTTTACCATCAACAAACTCTTGGACTAAAAATAGGCGACCATCTCCTTCAAAACAGGCTAAAAAGCGGGGAATTTGTGGATGTACAAGCTTATAAAGAATTTTTGCTTCTCTGATAAAAAGATTACGGCATTTTTCTAATTCATTTTTCCCCGTACCAATGGGAGCAAATTCCTTCAATACGCAAGGTTCGTGAAAACGACGAGTATCAAATGCCAAGTATGTTCTTCCCAATCCTCCTTGTCCCAAAAGTTTTTGGATGAGATAGCGGTTATCAATTACGGTTCCCGATGGGATCTCTGGCTTTAATAGTGGGGATTGAGACATTCCAATCACACTCCTACAAATTTTTACTTAGTTATTTAATAATTTAGGGATTGAGATAAGTAGGTAGGCGTAAAAAATTATCGTTTGGATAAGGTAGAGGGCGGGGAGCAGGAGGAAAAATGGTTTTAGCCCTATTTACTTTTCTCCACATGGTTTGGCTTTATTGTGCCGACTTACTTAATACAATTTGAGATTTGAAAAAACAGATAATCTGTTGTTAATTGGGGATTATGAAAAATTAACTTTTCATCAACAAATTGTTCCAAATTAAGTTATATACCCAATTCAATGTATAAAAAGTTGTATAGGGTTTTCTTTGATGATATGGCAATAACTGGAAAAGTTAAGACATATTCAATTACGGAAGGGTATTTCGGCATATAACTCCAATTACCCTATAAGATAAGCTATACACAATTAATGACCCTGTGATTTTCCGCCTTCTACTAGAAATATAAAGACAAGAGACTTTTATTTTAGTATTTGGAGTACTCCCAAGGATAATTTTTGACACATATATTCTTTTATGAATAAATTCACCAAATTCACCTAAAAATTCGCAGATCAATAGTTAATTTTCGTTAAGTTAAGTTAAGTTAAACTATTTAAATGCTTGTTATTTTGATTCTGATTGGTTACGAATTAAGACAGCAGGTGTGTTTTTAACTGCTGATTCTAGAGGTCTGACTTTTTCTACCAATTGAATAAACTGTTTATATTTAGGGACTTTAGCATCTGGAACGTAACCTGCATCCCCTGTGATATCTGCTGGTGCTTCAGCCATGATTTTTTGAATTTGTTGTTGTCGATTGATTTCAATGGTGGGTGCAATCACAACAACTCCAGGTGGAACCCAACGGCTAGTATGTATGGTTCTAAATTGGGTATTGGGGAACTGGCGCTTATGAATTTCAAAATCCCTTTCCGATAAAGCACCTGCTTCTACAGTTCTATTCTTGATCAACTCTAATGCAGTGTTTGGAGTGGGTGCAAAACGAACTTGAGTCAAGGTTAAACCATAAAGATCATATAGGGGTAGATAGTAACCGGATGCGGAGCCAGGTTCTCCTAGAGCAACGGTTTTATTGCTCAAATCCTTGATGTTTTGGATGGGGCTATCATTCAGGACTATGATTAATGAGCGTTCTCTACGGCTGACACTTTCCATCGAGAACAAAGGTACATACAATTCTTTGCCAATAGCAATCGCGGCTAAACCAGGGGTTGCAAATACAATATCCCAATTTTTGCGTTTAATTTGAGTAACTGCTTGTAGTTCGTTGTAAGCGGGTTCTACATCAACTCGAATGGAACGAGTTTTAGTGGCAATATAGTCTTTAAAACGATTGTACTTATCTAAGGAAACCTTTCCCTCACCGTAACTAACGACACCAATAGTTAATTTTTCCGGAGAAGGGGTGGGTGTTTTTGTATTACATCCTATGCTTAGCAACCCAATTAGTACTAAGATTTTTACAAGTGAAAAACGACGGTAAAACATATTATTCTGGAGTAATCATGTTATAAATAGCAGCCTGAAACTATATATTTAATCTTATCATCTCTCTTTAAGCTTCTATGGGTTATCAATGCTTGAGAAACATTAACTATTAAGCCAATTTAACGCTGTTAGTAGATGTACCTAAAAAAAAGAATCTATTTGATGTAGACAGATTAATTATAGTAGTGGGGATACAAGGACGCAATCTCAAAAATTAATAATTTTTCATCACAAATACCTAATTTATAAAAAATGAAAAATCTTAAAGGTGTGTATTTTATATAGTAGATATGCTTTAAGTCAATCACTGATTAAAAATATTTTTAATTATCACTGAGAACTGAGAATTGAGAACTAAAATGGCTGGTAATTTTGAACAACCCACTCAAGTCACTCCTAAACCTTTTTTGGAAATCAACAACCAAGGTCAAGTTTTGCGGCTAGATTTAGAAAAATCAGAACATCGTTTGGGAAGAGGAAGAGAGTGGGCGGATTTAGATGTACCTGTTGGATGGGAAGTTTGTTCTCGGCGACAAGCTATTTTAATTAAAGAAGGAGATGAATATAGAATTTTTGATGGAGATAAAAGTCATCCCAGTCGCAATGGAATATTTCTCAACCAGAATCGGATTGATTTTCAGGAGGGATATTTATTAAAAAATGGAGCGCAACTGGAAATTGGACAATCTCCCCATAACCGGATTGTACTCACCTATTTTAATTCTAGTGCTAGTCCCAATGTTATTCCGACTAAACGTCGCTTGGTCTTGAAAGATTTAAAAGAATGGCCTGTACAATTGGGTCGTGGGTTGAATAGCAATCGATATGCTTCCATGCAATTAGATGCACCCACAGTTTCCCGCTTACACGCCACAATTTTACCTGATGGGAAAAACGGGCATATTCTTCAAGATAATAGTACAAATGGTACTTTTGTTGATGGTCAATGGATTGACAAACGGGTGCAACTCCAGCCTGGAAATATCATTCACATTGGCCCTTTTAGCCTACTTTATCAGCGAGACT
>NZ_FYBH01000227.1 GCF_900185595.1 Calothrix rhizosoleniae SC01 | reverse complement strand
AATTACAACTTTTGATGGAGAAATACCCACAAATACGTGATCGCTTCTATCGCCGAGCAGAGATGTGGGATTTAATGTTGTTGTGTCGTCAAAATTCACAATTCCCCAACCACACATCACAAGTAGAAGGGTTACTCACAGCTTTATCCTTATGTAAACGCCATAGTTTTCAACGTTTAGAACCAACACCTATACCCACAGAAACTAAACTATGGCTACCGTACCGAGGCAAATTTCTGCAATCTGATGGTAGTTCATTGGCACCAGGGAAAATCTATGGGGAATTACCACAGGGTAATTTGCAAATAGAGGAACCAAGCATTGTGTATGTTCTGCAAAATGCAGACTGGCAAACTGCACTGCAACAATGCCCAGAGTTAGGAGAATTTGTTACTGCCGCCGATCAGCATCCAGTTCTGAAACCGCAGCCAAAACCACGTCCTCAGCGTAGGATAAAACCTTTGGACTCATCTGCCAAAATTATTCCCTTTCCGGGGCAAGAAAAAGTATTACAACCACCACCCAAGAAAGTCCGCCCTTATTTTCCCGGTCCAAAAGTACGAATGGGGCATTGGTGGGGACGGTTCACGAAGCAATATCCTTACTATGCCCAGCACAGTGCCTCCGATTGCGGTGCTGCTTGCTTGGTGATGATTAGCGGCTTCTGGGGTAAACGTTTTAGTGTCAATCGTCTGCGAGATATGACCAATGCCAGTCGTAGTGGTGCATCTCTGCGGGCTCTAGCTTCAGCGGCAGAAGGTCTTGGTTTTGCTACCCGTCCGGTGAAAGCAACTTTGGAAAAATTCGCCGAACAATCTCTACCAGCGATCGCTCACTGGGAAGGTAATCACTTTATCGTTGTCTATGAAATAAATAAAAAAAGAGTGATTGTGGGCGATCCGGCCCTTGGTCAACGTCAACTGACCCGTAAGGAATTTGCAGCAGGTTGGACAGGCTATGCATTACTGCTACAACCGACATCTTTAATCAAAGATGCCCAAGAAGAGAGCGTCGGTTTGTGGAAGTTTTTTGAGTTAATTAAACCCCACTCTAAGGTACTCCTGGAAATCTTTATTGCTTCGGTAATAATGCAGTTATTTGGATTAGTAACACCAGTATTTACCCAGTTGTTACTAGACCGAGTCTTGGTACAGCGTAGTGTGGCTACCTTAAACGCCATCGGTTTGGGGATGCTTGTTTTTGGTTTTTTCAACATTGCCATGAATGCAGTGCGGTCATATTTGCTTGCCCACACAGCCAATCGCATTAGCATCTCTCTAATAGTAGGTTTTATCAAACATACCTTCCGCTTGCCCCTTTCCTATTTTGAGTCCCGCTACGTCGGCGATATCACCTCTCGCATCGCAGAAAATCGGAAAATTCAAAGCTTCTTGATGGGTCAAAGTTTGTCTATTGTGTTAGATATGCTAACATTAGTCATCTACCTGACCCTGATGTTTTGGTATAGCTGGAAAATGGCATTATTTGTGCTATTGACTGTACCACCATTTTTCATCCTGGCTCTCGCTAGCACAGGTATTTTGCGCCGCATCTCGAGGGAGGTTTTTAATGCTGGAGCGGAACAAAAGAGTTATCTGATCGAATCCCTCACAGGCGTTCGTACTGTTCGCTCATTAGGAATTGAACAAACTGTGCGTTGGCGTTGGGAAGAACTGTTGAATAATGTGGTTAGGAAACGTTTTCATTCCAAGATTATTGGCATCCGCCTCTCAATGATAGGTGGTGCCATTCAAACCTTCACTAGTACGGGATTAATGTGGTTTGGAGCATGGCAAGTAATTCAAGGAGAACTCACCGTTGGACAATTAGTTGCTTTCAATATGTTGGTGGGTCACGTGTTGGGTCCTTTTAAAAGGTTTTCAGGATTGTGGACTCAATTCCAAGAAATCGTGATATCTGTAGAACGCCTCAATGATGTGCTAGAAGCAGAGCCAGAAGAAGACTTGCACAATAAACCCCGCAAGACTCTGGGTAAACTGCGCAGTCATATTCAATTTCAAAATGTTACCTTTCGTTATCACCCGGAAAGTAAGACTAATGTCCTAGAAAATCTTAACTTTGAAATCCAGCCAGAACAAATGGTGGCGCTTGTAGGACGTAGTGGTTCTGGTAAAACAACCTTAAGTAAATTAATTTTAGGTTTATATCCTCCGACAGATGGCAAAGTACTTATTGACGGTCATGATGTAACAGGTATTTCCTTGCAATCGCTCCGTTCTCAAGTGGGAATTGTAGACCAAGATACATTTTTGTTTGGTGGCACCATCCGGGAAAACATTGCCATCGCCCATCCCGAAGCCTCTTTAGACGAAATCATTCAAGCAGCTAACTTCGCTGGTGCAGATGAATTTATCCAGCAGTTACCCTTGGGTTATGAAACGAAAATCGGAGAAGGTGGTGGTATGCTTTCTGGGGGTCAACGCCAGCGTATAGCCATAGCCCGCGCTCTAATGGGTAATCCCCGTTTGCTCTTGTTTGATGAAGCTACTAGCCATCTAGATACAGAATCAGAAAGGATTATTCAGAACAATCTGAAAAAGATTTTGAAAGGACGTACCAGTGTTATCATTGCCCATCGGCTCTCAACCGTACGTAATGCAGACTTAATTTTGGTTTTAGATCAGGGAATATTAGTAGAAAGCGGCAATCATGACGAATTAATCGCCAAACAAGGTCATTATTACTATCTAAATCAACAACAATTAGCTCAAGTCAGTTGAGCTAGGAAAATTGTAGAGAGTCAATATTGGCTCTCCACATCTTCATCTCTTATTCTGGGATATAGAGTTATGCCATATCAATCTTCTAATTCTTCATCTGTGCTTGTACAAAAAGAATATGATCAGCACATAAACAACAAAGTTTATGATGAAAATACTGGGGGTAATGAAGAACTCCTAGCAGATAATGACAATGATCTTCACTATGGGACAAAAGAATTACTAGATGGTCTACCCCAATTGTGGACTCATGGAGTGTTGTATTGCCTGCTATTCTTTGCAGTCATTGGCATACCTTGGGCAACAATGTCTAAAGTGGATGAAACAGGAAGCGCTATGGGACGGATAGAACCTAAAGGCGCAACTCAAAAATTAGATTCTCTAGCTGCGGGGAGTGTAAAATTTGTCAATGTAAAAGAAGGTGACACCGTCAAAGCAGGACAAACTTTACTAGAAATTAATGCTGATGTTTTAGAAACAGAACTTCAGCAAGCCAAGGCAAAGCTGACTGGATTATTAAATCAAAGAGCACAATTAGATGTACTTAAAAATCAGATTCAGTTAACTCTTAGTACCCAAGAACAACAAAACCAATCCCAAGCTTTAGAAAAACTCTCCCAAATTAATCAGGCAAAACACAACCTGGCTGCAAAAACAAGTATATTTTATCTACAAAGATTAGAAAAACAAGCATTAGTCAATCAAGTTAATCAACAAATTTATACCTCATTGAATGATCAAAATGCGTTTAAATCACGTTTGGCTATAGATTCTAGACAAGTCCAAAGGTTTAGCAACCTTATGAAAGATGGTGCTGTTTCTGTCAATCAAGTTGATGAACTACTCAAACAAGAGCAAGAAAGTCAAAGAATCTACGAAAAATCCCAATCTGATGTTAAAAAAGCAAGATTGCGCCTAATAGAAGAGAAAAATCGTTTTCAAGCAACAATGAATCAGTTAGAAGCTGATATTAGCCAAGCAAAACTGCGATTGCAAGAAGAAAAAAATAGCTATCAGGCTTTACTTCAAGCTGGTAAATTAGCAATTTTAAAGAATCAAGAACAACTTAAAGAAATAGATAAGCAAGCTACAGCACTAGAATCCCAAATAGCTCAAACCAAGGGTCAGATAACATCTTTAAATATACAACTAAAGCAACGCATTGTGCGATCGCCCATTGATGGAGTCATTTTTGAATTGCCATTTAGTAAATCAGGACAAGTAGTACAATCAGGACAAAGGATTGCTCAAATTGCACCCAAAAATGCTGATGTTGTTCTCAAAGCTCAAATGCCCATACAGGATAGTGGCTTCTTAAAGGTGGGAATGGTAGTTAAAGTCAAGTTTGATGCCTATCCCTATCAAGAATATGGCATTGTGGAAGGAAAAGTGACTTGGGTATCTCCTG
>NZ_FYBH01000335.1 GCF_900185595.1 Calothrix rhizosoleniae SC01 | reverse complement strand
ATTATGGTTTGGTTGCTGGCTTCCTGGCACAATTGCAGCATTATCTGCTCATCATAGGCACTTCCACTCAATTCCAGAGGGTTATCATTCATACCCATTAGGTTTAAAACTGCTTGACGGCAAATGTTATGAACTTGTATCACAGATTCTTGTCGAATTTGTCTAAGTTGTTCGCTATGGGCTGCCATTTCTTGCCCTAATTCTGACAGTTCTCTACCCATAAAATAAGAATGGTAGCCATACATATAAATTGCCCAAGCAGCGTGAGATAAATCTCCACTTTCTAAAGCGTAATTATAAGCATTCAACAGAGGTTTTAAGGTTAAACTAATCAACTCCTGCCAATGAGTGACGATTGCGCTCACAACATAGAGAGATTTCCCCTTTAATTCTTTGGATTTGAATTTTTCTAATAAGGCTAAACTCAGTTGCCCAAACTGAAACCCAGACTCAATTTCACCCGTCATACTACATAGGATGCACCCGTAACATGCATAGGCATGGGCGGACAGCTCGGTATTGCCATATTGCACCGATAAATCAACTTGTTTCAAAACACCCAGGACAAACAATTCGGGAGAGACTTGATAGGCAATGGGAATAATACTTGATAAAATTTGCATGGCTGCCTGAAATTCAGCCATGTCCATTTCTGGTAAAGCGATTAAGTCTAAAGGGTCTTTGCCCGCCCAAAAACCTTTTGTTTGTGCTAGTGCTTGCTGAATATCAAATTGGTTAGGTGTTTCAGGTAAAGTGACTCCTAGTGCCTTGAGGATTATTAGCGCCGTATCCACTGCTTGGCGTAATTCGTTCTGCCCTCCATAACCCTGAATTTTGACATCATAAACTTTTACTCGATCTAGCAACGTTGGAGTTTGTTGTAATACTACTTCAATTAATCCCTCCATAACCTCAAAATTATTATCCAGATAAGCAGCTTCTGCAGCAGACTCATGCAAAGCTAGAGTCAGATCATAAGACTGAAGCCAACTATCAGGTGCTAACAGCTTGATCCCCAACATTAAATACTCGAAAGATGCAGCATAAGCATTAGCAGCCTTGGCTTTTCGTCCAGCAATCAGGTTCAATTGAGCCAGTTCATTTCGCTGCTCTAGTTCGGTAATCAGATCCACCCCAATATTTAATTGGTTGACAATCTCAAAAATTCGCTCCTCCCGCTCTGTTTTTGAAGTGTTATGCAACAACAATTGACCAATCTGCCAGTGTGTTATCTGCTTTTGGTTTTCTGGAATAAGGGAGTAGGCGGCTTGTTGAACTCGGTCATGTAAAAATTTATAATTAACAGCCTGGGAAACTTCTTCTCGATCAACTTGATGCTCCTGGCCAATATAAAACTTATAAACCTCGCTTTGTGGTAATATAAATCCTTCACGCAATGCTCTCCATAAAGTGGTAGTAGTTTTCATTTCTGACTGTTGAGAAACTATTGCCAATGTCTCTAAATTAAATTGATTCCCAATACAAGCCGCCAATTTTAAAATATTCTGGGTTTTTTCTGGTAATTTCTGCAACTGCAATGCCATAAATTCAACGACATCATCAGTTAATGCAGTTTCTTTTACCTTGGTAATATTACACTGCCAATAACCAGCATCTAAATCAAAATTAATTAACCCATCTTCATATAAAGCCTTGAGAAATTGGGTGCTAAAAAATGGATTACCTTGGGTTTTTTGATAAATTAACTGTGTTAAAGGCTGTGCTAAATCGACATTATAACTGAGAGTATCTGCTACTAGCTGATTCAAGCTATTTTGACTTAATGGTTGCAAATTAATTGTATTAATTACCACACCATCTTTCTTGAGATCATCCAAAGTTATCATCAAAGGGTGTGCTGGGAAAACTTCGTTATCTCGATAAGCACCTATTATGAATAAATAACCTGGTTGTGACTCACTGACGAGCAACTGCGTCAATTTCAAAGATGCTAAATCTGCCCACTGCAAATCGTCCAAAAATATGACTAAAGGATGTTCTTTGGTGGTAAAAACTTGAATAAATTTCTGAAATAATAAATTAAATCTATTTTGCGCCGCAGTACCTGATAACTCTGGTACAGGTGGTTGTTTATCAATAATTTGTTCTAATTCGGGAATAACTTCAATAACTACCTGTCCATTCTCACCTAATGCCTGTAAAATTTTATTTTTCCAGCTTGACAATTGAGCGTCACTTTCACTCAATAATTGCTTCATTAAATCCCGAAATGCCTGGACAAAAGCCGATAAAGGTATATTGCGGTTAAACTGGTCAAATTTTCCTTTGACGAAATAGCCTCGTTGTTTAACTATAGGTTTGTGAATTTCGTTGACTACCGCAGTTTTTCCGATACCAGAAAAACCAGCGACGAGCATTAATTCCACTTTCCCTTTGTTATCAGGCTCTGGGAAAGAATGAGAGTCAGTACCAGCAACTCGGGCAAATGCAGCTAATAATTCCTCAACTTCTGCTTCTCTACCATAGAGTTTTTCGGGAATAATAAATCTGTCACAAATATCTCTTTGTGCAATATTCCAATATTCAATCTTCCCAGTTTCTTTAAGTTGTTTTAAACCAGTTGCTAAATCATGTTTTAATCCCAAAGTACTTTGATACCTATCTTCAGCATTTTTTGCCATCAACTTCATGATGATATCTGACAAAAATTGAGGAATCTCTTCACTGTTACTAAAAGAAGGTTGTTTGGCAATATGAGAATGCACCAACTCCATCGCATCTTCTGATTTAAACGGCAATTCTCCGGTTAGTAATTCATAAAAAGTAACACCCAAAGAATAAAAATCTGTACGGTAATCAATGCCGCGATTCATTCTTCCGGTTTGTTCTGGAGATATGTAACCTAATGTTCCTTGCAACATATTAGGATTCATTAAAACCTGGGTTTCTCTGGGTAGTAAAGAAGCAATACTAAAGTCAATTAATTTAACTTGTTTGGTTTTTGGATGAATTAATATATTGGCTGGCTTAATATCTTTATGAATAATTCTATGGCGATATAGAATATCTAAGATATCGCACAGGGAAATAGCAATTTGCAAAAATTCTTGTAGAGATGCTACATTATTGTGCTGAGCAAAATATTCTTGCAAGGGAATTCCCCCCATGTCTTCCATCACTAACCCATAGCCATTTTTATAAGGTTCCAAGCTATAGGTTTGAATAATTGCGGATGAATTAAGATGTTTAGTGATGGTGTACTGATTGCGAAACTGCACCAACTCGCTGAAACTAGGATAAGGATTTTTCAGTAGTTTGATAATGACTGGTTGTTGATCATGTTCTCGAACAGCTCTATATACCAGAGTTCTTGAACCATTGTAGAGTTGTTCTTTGATGTAGTATCCAACAAGATGAACCATGTCACTAAATCCTCAGCGCTTATTGGATTTAGTATTCCCAAATCATTTCCAAAAAAATAGTCAAAGCCAAATAATTTATGATGGTGAAAGGATGATGGTAAATTTTTTCCTGCTTAGGGGGATGAATTTGTGATTACTATTCCTAATTGTTAAATACTATTGTTCAACACTTTATTTGTGACTAAATCTAAGGTACTCCAAATACGATCTATCCAATCTAGATGTTCTGGTTTCATCAAACACGAGCGTAGACATGTCACATAGTTCACATCCCAATTAATTTCTTGTTTAGTATCTGCAAAAAGTTCTCTGGGAAGTTCAGCCATTGCTAGATGTAAATTTTTTACAGCAGATTCTTTAAAGATTTCTTTTGATAGTAGTGAAATTTCACTAGCATTCTTAGCTTTTGGAGCCCAAATCACGATGTCTAGTTCTGGCGCAAAAGCCACTATAAATCGTGGATCTTTTTGTATTCGCTCAAAAAGAAGCAGTGCTGCTTTTCTTGCCTTACTCAAATCTGTTGCAAATTTACCCTTTGGTGTTAGCGGAAGTAAACGTTGAGTTGCCCAGAGAGCAACGGCTGATGCCCCTGCTCTTGAACATTCAAGGCTAATTTCACCTAAATGAAGTTCGTCGGAGCTAAAGTAAGTATAGGGTGAATCATGTTTATAGATCCTAGCAACGGAAGAATCTTTGAACAGAATACAGCCACAGCCATAAGGCTGGAGTCCATGTTTATGAGGATCGACAACAAGAGAATCAACCTCTTTCAGACAATCAAAAACAGTTCTAGTTTCGGCATCAAGGTTATCCACCAAGGTAAAATAACCGCCGTAAGCTGCATCAACATGGATGCGGAATCTATATTCAGACTGAAGTTCAAGAATATCTGGGAGGGGATCTATTGCTCCTGTTGCTGTCGTCCCGATGGTAACCACAACTGTTCCAATATCTTCTTCCTCAAGAATTTTTTTCAGGCTTCCCACATCCAGACGTGACCGACTGTCACAGGGAATAGGTTGAAAAGGAATATTAAGGACACCACAAATCCTCTGATGTGTGTAGTGTGAATGGTTGGAGGCAGCAATTTTCTTGTTAGGTACTAAAGTTCTTGCTACCCACAACCCTTCTAAATTAGCTATCGTTCCACCACTACAAAGATGACCTACATGGGTATTCCAACCAAACATCTTGGCAATTTCAGCAACAGCTTCTTTTTCCATCGCTGAACTGGCTTTCCCGCCATCAAGAGCATGGTTGTTGGGATTTATCCAGAGAGATAGCATGTATGCAAGACGGGCAATTTCCGTAGGAGGTTTAAGCATTTGCCCAATGTAGAGAGGATGATGATAGGGATAATTATCATGCATCCGCTCTGCAACTTCTAACAGCACTATTCTCAGAGCATCTAAGTTAGTGGTGTGTTCAACTTCTGGTAGACCTTGAAAACCTATTTCTAACCGTTCTAATGCTTCTTGGAGTAATTTTAAACTTGCTTTTTCTAGTGTCATTGTAAGGTTTGTCTTTGCTCAAAAATTGAGTGTCATGAGTCATAACCAATTCAAATAATGTTTGCGACACATACATTTTTCGTAAGGGCACGGCACCAGTAAGATAATTTTATGTACCAAAAGATTCTGGATGCCGTGCCCCTACCCATGTGTCCCATTCTTTTTTGAAAATGGTATCAGATCTGACCAATTGAGGATCAACTACTAAGCATCACCCATCATCTTAATCAAAAAATTAATTGCTTGGTCACCGCCCTTGTAAATTTTACTTAATTCAAATCCACTATCCATAATAATGTCCATCGCTTCACTACCTGACTTTTGATGTTCTTTCTCTACATCATAATGAATCACAAAATACTCAGACTTTAATACGTCAATGTCAGAAATGCCAACACCTACTAGAGCTTCTTTTAGTAGTTGCAGAATTTGATAAGCAGGGGCTTCTAATCCGACAATAAATCCAATAGCTTCATCCTGACTCATATTGGATAATCCGATGACTGTTTCTTCAAATAAGTGCACAACAGAGCTATCTAGTCTTTGAGTAATGAAACAGGCAAAAACAGATTGATTAATTAAGTTAGTCAGTAATTTACTGTGAATTTTGTCTTTATTTCCGAATCCACACTCACCGTAAGCAATTTCTGCTAATAAATATTGAATGTCTGGGATCTGTACACGAGCTAATGCGGCTCCATGTAATCGTGTTACTTGGCTAGAAAGGTATAACCATTGTTGCAAAAACTTGACTGCATCCTTAATTCCCTGGTCAACTACTTGCTTGCGAAATTTTGACCGCAGTATATCTTCAATATTTTCTATGCATATCAACATGATTTTGTAGCTCCTTTGACATTTGTTAGCTGTAAACGGTTATCGTCGGAGATCTGAAATAGCCTGAGTCGATGAGAACAATATTTGTAGTAATCTCAGCAGTTGGGATACAAATCGATATCCTGATATCGATATCCTGATTAATAACGCCTGTTTTGATTAATAATGCCGGTTTTATCAGAAATAGAACATTTCATGAACCCGACCTTGCAAAATATCAGGCAATAATGCAAGTCAATATGGTTTCTTTGGTTAATCTAATCCATATATACTGGCAGGGGATGGTTCAGTTTGTCTCTGCTAGAAATCTTCAATGTTCATTGTCAACTAAAAATCAATGATGATCACAGATGATTACATAATTTGAATTTGGTATATCAAACTTAATTAAAAGATTACGAATATCACAAAGTAAGAGATGGCTTCTTACTCATTTCTTAACAATGCCGTCAAAAACTTGGTGAGTGAGAGTTTTGGTTACCATTATCGTCGCTACGCTCCTTAGGTGTTGAGGGATAGGGAAATACGGGCGAGCTTGCCCCAAACACTGTAAGGAGTAATTGGGCTTAACGGGTGACAACAAGGATAAAATTATCACTGGGGCTAGGTTGCAGGGGTCAGTAGTTAAGGAGAAATAAGTTTTAATTACCCTTTGAGTGTTAGATTACATCTGAGGTGAATCACATATTACTCAAAGGTCTGACTACTTTAGGGTTATTCACAAATTGCAATATGAAAAGATGAGATTTCCCCATCACCTAACACACAAACCCCTAACTCTGTCTCTATTTTAAGCTTATTGTCACCCCCCTGAGGTAATTGGGTTTAAAACCCTACCGTCGTCTGCACGGTGTCCGCAATTGGTTGGGGTTTGAATTTCCATCCGATTGATCCTAATTCCGCTCAACCTAAACCCTGTTCAATGTTTGCCCTGGTTTCTAGGTAAAGAGGAATTATGTTGACAACTTAACCAATAGGTGTGCTCCCCGGATTAACAGCATGGACATATTCACTACCAGATGTAGGAAAATCTCTTTTATAAGCAGCTGATTCCGCTTTACCCCACCCTAGTTGTAAAATTATTTCTAGAAACTGAGAATTTTCCCATTTCCATAAACTTGACCATTCTGTTCTTTGAGCTATTCTTTCCACATCAATTAGTTGAATTGATTGGTATTGTTTACTATTATTTATACTTAAATATAAATCCATATCCGTAGTCACACCATACCAAAAATTCAAAATAGACTGTTTAGCAGTTTTAAGTGTTTCTAAGTCACTAGGTAAAGTAATTAACTGAGAATCAACTGCTGGATAATCTAAAGTTTTACTTTTTACACTGATTGTTTTCCAAACAATTCCTGATACTTTGTATTCACGTTGATATTTATGAATAGCAGCTTTGAAATCTTGATAAGCAGTAAATTTTTGTAGTCCATCAGTTTTAATAAATTGGTCAATGACAGGATTACCTGATACAGTAACCTCTAACTTTAAACGCTGTCCCTTTAGGCAGGCACGGCGTTCGTCAGCTAAAATTTGGATTAATTCTTGGGTCGTATAAACCTGAGACATTATTAATTAATAGTTAACAGTTATCAGTTATTAATGAGTTAGCCTGTTGTAGCAGGGAGCATAGTATTACACGCAAGTAGTAAGTAATAAGTAATAAATAATAATTTGACTATTCATCAGTTTGTTACTTCAACAATGTCCGCGCCCTAATTGTGTAATGCTATATGCAAAATTATCTCTTATTTTTCCGGAAAATATCGTATCTAATCAAACGGAAACAATTGGGCAGATATATTTTCTGCCCACAAATATTAAGGAGTTAGTTCACTATTTAATTCATTATAAGAGCGTCGCTTTAATCTCACGGATTCTGTACGCGGCAACAAATTAAATACTTGCCTTAGACTATCATCTATATCTTCATAGGGAACTTGACCTTTCTGGTTAAAAACAACTTTCCCTGCTTGATCAAATATTACTACTTGAGGAATTCCTCCAGAGTAATAGTAACCTGCTTCTGTGGGTTTATAGCTTTTCTGATGAGGAAGACTATCCACATTTATGGGAATAAGTTCCGCAGCTCGTCCGTAAAAAGCCTGTATTTGGGAAATTACAATGGCATATTGTTTACAATCACTACTATCCTCTAGGTAAAAAGTTAAGATCGCAGGCTTATGTTCTGCTAATGTTTGCGCTAATGTCTGTGCAGGCGGTACGAGGGAACCGTTACCAGCATAAACTACAAAAATATTGCCATCATATCTGTCATCATTAATACCTGCAATCGCTGGTTGCACAGTGGTAATTAATAAACAAGTGATGACTATAAGTATGGATAAAATTAGCTGACAGCGATCCACGAAAGCGTGTAAAAAATATAACTTGATTCCCTTCATTAACCAACCTTTAAATCCCTAATTTTCCCTAGTTTGTGCTGAATTCAGTTGACTGACGTGGATATATAATTACGCCAACCCCCAACTTTTAAGATAACTCTTACTGGGATCGTTGATGGAGGGAAGGAGTGATGGAGGGAAATTTATTTTCCTTGTCCTGCTGGTGGCTAATAGCAAGCTGGGCTCATATGCTTGGTTGTAAGATTTTCTCTTTCTCTATGTTAAAATCTGTCACTTTAGGTGGTTATACCAATTGGAAAAATGATTTCAACAAATGGAAACTGGAAAAGCTTATGTAGTAGCTCTTGCACAATCTAAAATCTAAAATGGTCGCAACTTGCCAAAATATCTACTTAGGGTACGGATGTGGGAAAGAATATAAAGTTTATCGATTGGTTACGATTAAGTATGGCGATATCGATCGCTAAAACTGTAACTTTAATAGTGCGATCGCTAGGTTTAGGTGCAGCGAGTGTGCTACCTGGTTCTATTGCTCGTCGCATTGAACCCAGAATATTGCAAAGATTAAGCCAGCAGGTGAAGGGTGGGATAATTCTGATTGCAGGGACGAATGGAAAAACTACTACTTCTCTCCTATTACGAGAAATTCTAGAACGCAAAGGCTATCGTGTTGCTCACAATTCCACAGGAGCAAATCTCGAAAATGGCTTGGTGACAGCATTTATGGAAAGTGCCGACTTGGGAGGAAAGTTGGATGTAGATTACGCCATTTTGGAAGTTGACGAAAATATTGTCCCCAAGGTACTAAATCCACTGCAACCCCGGATTATTCTGTGTTTAAATTTATTCCGGGATCAACTAGATAGATACGGAGAAGTAGATAGTATTAGCCAGCGATGGACAAAGGCAATTTCCACCCTAGCTCCAGATACGGTGGTTATTCCCAATGCTGACGATCCAACTTTATGTTACCTCGGTCAACAGTTGCATCAAAAGGTATCGTTTTTTGGCTTAACTGAACCAGAACGTTATCTAGAAGCTATTCCCCATGCAGTAGATTCGATCTACTGTCCTCGTTGCGGACATTCTCTCGATTATCAAGGGGTGTATTTATCCCACTTAGGAGATTTTTCCTGTCCTAGTTGTGGTTTTAGCAAGAGCCAACCCACCCTTGATAGTAAGGAGTGGGAACAGGTGTTAATTGGCTTATACAACAAATACAATACCCTCGCCGCCGCTACCGCCGCCCAAGAATTGGGAATTGATACAGAAACTATTAAGGCTACCATTCCCACCTTCCAAGCTGCTTTTGGACGGGCAGAAGAGTTAGAAGTGAATGGTAAGCGGGTGCGGATTTTGCTCTCGAAAAATCCTGTGGGGACTAACGAAACCATCCGTGTGGTGACTGAAAGCGATGATACTACCACCTTATTAGTATTGAACGATCGCATTCAGGATGGTGAAGATGTATCCTGGATTTGGGATGTAGATACGGAAAAACTAGTCGCAAGAGGAGGAACACTGGTAGTTAGTGGCGATCGCGTTTATGATATGGCTCTGCGTCTGCGCTACAGTGAAGATATTAATCAAAATAATCTAAACTTGATTGTCGAAGCAAATTTACGTCAGGCGATTACTACCGCCTTAAAGCATACACCCGACCATCAAACCTTACATATTTTACCCACTTATACTGCTATGTTAGATGTGCGGGAAGCTTTAACTGGACGCAAAATTAGGTAAGAACTATTGCCAACTCTTTTCTCCAAGGAGAATCAAGGTAAAGTTCTATCAAACAGAAGCAGAATTCTTATGTGTAACAGCTTATGAAGCTATTACTTAAACGGGACGAGGAACCTCTGGGAGAAAATCCAAGCAAACGACTGCATTTACCTCCCCTGTCAGTCAAAAAAATGATTTATGGAGCAATGGCAATTGGTGTATTTGCCTTAGTTATCTTGGCATTTCGTCCCACACCAATACCCGTGGAAACTGAGAAGGTATCCTCTGGGAAACTCCAGGTAACGGTAAATGCTGAAGGTAAAACCCGTATCCGCGATCGTTTTATGATCTCAGCACCAGTCAATGGACGGCTGACTCGGATTAAATTATATGAAGGGGATTTAATCAAAAAGGGAGACTTACTGGCTCAAATTGAGCCTTTAACCTTAACTTCCCCTGTGAAAGAAGCCTTAGGAAGATTAGCACAATGGCAAGCACAACGGGAAGGAGTTGCCACCCAACGACCCAAAGCAGCCAGTTTAGAGCAAGCTAGAACTAGAATCAACAAAGCGATCGCCGATCAAAAACAAACAGAGGCAAAGGTAGAAGAAGCTCAAGCAGCACTCCAACAAGCAAAACGCGATCGGCAGAGGGCTCAAGGATTACAAGCCAGTGGAGCAATTCCCAGGCAAGATAGAGAAACCGCTGAATTGAAGGAAATCACTAAAACCAAGGAATTACAAACCGCCAAATTAGCTGCCAAATCTGCTACATCGGAAGTAGAGGTAGCTCGTGCAGCTTTAACAGTTTTACAACAAGAGAAAAAAGACCCCGACTATCTCCTCAAAGTTTACGATGCTCGCATAGCCAGTGTGGAGGCAGAACTAGAAAAGTTAAGGGATGATGCAGCTCGTACAAATATTCGCGCCCCAGTCGCAGGTAAAGTCTTGCGAATCCAGAAAAAAAGTGCCCAATTTGTCACATCTGGTACATCTTTATTGGAATTAGGTGATGTTTCCCAATTGGAATTAGTAATTGATGTCCTGTCTAGAGATGCATTAAATATCCAACCGGGTAATACTATCCTTATTCATCGAGGAAGAGATATACAGCCACTGCGGGGTAAAGTCAGGCTAGTGGAACCCGCAGCATTTACTAAAATTTCTGCCTTGGGAGTGGAAGAACAACGAGTCAATGTCATTGGTGATTTTGTGAGTTCTCCTCGCTCCTTTGGGGATGCATACCGGGTTGATGTGGGGATAGTGGTTTGGGAAAACAAAGATGTATTGCAGCTACCCCTGAGTGCTTTATTTCGTTGTGATCAATCTTGGTGTGTCTTTGTGGTCAAAGATGGTAAAGCCAACCGCAGACGAATTAAAATTGGACATCGCAGCGATTTATTTGCAGAAATTCAGCAAGGTATGTCAAAGGGAGAAGAAGTTATACTCCACCCCACTAAGCAAATTAATCATGGTAGTCCCGTGGGAAGAGGAGGGAAGGAGTAGGGGCGGGGTTTCCCCGCCCGGAGGGAAGGAGTAAATATATAGCACTACTAAAGTTGGTTAGGACGTTTTCAGGCAAAAACCAAGAATTGGGGGATGTAACCGTCCCTCAAACTCCCTCCAAATAAGAAATGCATAGATATGCTAATACATGCCTGTAACCCTATACATTTGCTATGGGTGACGTACCTACACTTCTCTTCGAGTAAGTGTAGGCTTCTCAGCGACTCGTCTTTGACAACATTGACTGAGCTTGTTTATACAGGGCGTGCGTCCCACGCTTCCTGATGTTTATTGCAGCATTTAAATCACGACACAAGCTAGTATGACATACCGGACAATTGTGCATTCTTTGAGATAGTGGCTTTTTGACTTTATGACCACAATTAGAACATTCTTGGCTTGTGCCGTTTGCAGATACAACTATTACTTTCAAACCAGCATTCTCGGCTTTGTTTCTCAGTATGGATAAAAACTGTCCCCATGCAGCATCATAAATAGACTTAGCCAATGGTGTTCTAGAAAGTCCTTTTATATTCATTTTATAGATACACTTCCAGAAAAAATATTGGTAAAAACTCAACTACCCCACTCCCTGTCAAGTCTACGGCTTGATTTAGTCCGAGGGTGTTTCGTTTTTTCCTCGCAATTCATCTCACGCCTCCTTATCAGGTAGGCGTGAGATGAATTGCTGTATCAGCTAAATTAGCTGGGAGCATCCCATTTTCTAAAAAGCACCCTTTAGTCCTGGTAATTTCCGATATTGCTGTCCTATAACCAGTAGTTATGTTAGTCATGATATTGAATCGATATCGTTAGGGGAGTAGTCCTATGTGGCAAAAAATTCAACAGTTAAAAACATTATATCGATACATTAATTCCGATAATTTAGGCGATTTTGCTATCCTCAAATCAGATTTATTGGGAGCCACAATAGAACCAACAGTCCTTACCCAAATGGAAGCAGTAGAAGGATATCATCCACCCATAGATTTAGAAAAATTACATCAATACCCTGATGATAGTTTCGGGCGACAATATGCCGAGCATATGTTCAAAAATAATTTAAAGCCTCTTAACATCAGTTCTGAATTAGCGGCAATTGCCAAACGCAATGTCTTTGCCTTGCGGTACGTTGTCACCCACGATATTTTCCACGTTTTATTAGGCTTTAATACCAGTTTTGCTGGAGAGATAGGAGTACTTGCCTTTGCAACAGCACAGAATTACAGTAAGTCCTTAAAAATCAGTTTGGGGATGGCTAAATTTATCTATCCCATTTTGGCTCCCAAACAAACTAAAGCAATTTTCCACAATCTCCGAGAAGGTGAAGCAATAGGCAAGCAGGCAAGATTTTTATTAGCATACCGCTTCGAGGAACATTGGCAAGAACCAATTAACGAAGTCAGGCAAAAATTAGGATTGCCAACTATTCTATTACCGCAACAAATCGAAAATAATACAATAAATCAGGTAGAATTAGCATAGATGTGTGTGGCAATATCTCGATTTTTGGGATTATTAAAGGTCTTTTGCCAAGTCATACCAATTTTTTCTGCCACCTTGACAGAAGCAACATGATTAATAGGCATATTCGCAATTAGTCTGGGAAGTTTTAATATTTCTAAACCATATTGTTTACAAGCTCCAGCAGCTTCCGTAGCATATCCACGTTGCCAATATGGATGATGGATAATATAACCCAAATCATATTCTAAAACCCCATCAATTTCCTGGAGCAAAATTCCACAATCTCCAATTAACTCTTGGGTTTCCTTGAGGATAATAGACCAATGTCCAAATCCTAATTGGGAGTAGCTGTGAATATTCCGTCTAACCCAGTTTTTTGTTGCTTCTGAGGTGAAAGGAAATTGCCAAAAACTCATGGTAATAGGATCTGCAAAAATCCTATGTAATAATTCTATATCCTCAAGGCTTTGTTGCCGTAAAAGTAAGCGTTTGGTTTCTAAAACATCCATAATTCAAAAGTAAAAATACAATACTTGTATTAACCAATTGACTATAGAGTAAAAACTGATGATAAAACTACAAGAAAATTCCACCCAGCAAAACTTATCCCACATACCAGGTAGTCCCCATGAACCTGAATGGTTGCAAACCATGTGGGGAATTTTACGTCCCATTGATTATCTGGAAACCATGCATCAGCGTTATGGGGATACTTTCATAATTCCAAAATTTGCGGGCTTACCACCACAGTTAATTACCAGCAATCCCCAAGCAATTCAGCAAATATTTACTACCGACCCCAAACAATTTGTGTGTGGTTCTGGAAATGAGATGATTCAACCACTGGTAGGAGATAATTCACTAATTTTATTAGACGGCGATCACCATCTAACACAACGTAAACTATTAATGCCTCCATTTCATGGGGAAAGAATGCAGGCTTACGGCAAATTAA
>NZ_FYBH01000329.1 GCF_900185595.1 Calothrix rhizosoleniae SC01 | reverse complement strand
CTTAAAATTAGTAAATTGTATCCTTTTACTCTTCAGTCATCAAGGTGTTCGGATCTATACCTTGCGATCGCAAATAATTGATCAGTTTTTCTTTTTGCTGACGTTCTTGTTCGGTACGTTGACGTTCTTGTTCCACCTTTTCCACAGCCCAAGGTAATAAATTACCTGCTTGATCCCACCAGCGTAACCAGTAACTAGTTCGGGCTTCCTTTGTCCCTTGCCAAGTCCCTAAAAATAAACCTATTGAACCAATCCAATGTAGTCCATCAGCATTAGGTTGTTGTAATTCATACCGCCCGTTTTCCAGTTGGTAAAATTCTAATAAACCCCCCTTGGCATCAAAAATTATATAAACGGGTACTTGAAGTATTCGCTCATAGAAAAACCATTTCCCGGGAGGATAAGTACGCTTAACTGAATATTCTCCCCCCTCACTATCAGAAAGAAATTCCATGACAATTCCAGGGATATCACCTTCTAAATTGGGTGTATAGCTTTTACGTTCTCCTAGATTTTCCTCGGAGTTCTGATTAACATTGGATATATACACCCAATCGGGAGCTTTGGCAATAAATCGATCATTTAAAGTCGCGCAAAGAGCAAAGTTGGAAGCAATCAACATTTGAGGTTGAATAAATCCTGCCAATTCTAAACTTTCGCGCAAAGCACCAGCTAAAATTGGCTGAGATGTATTTTCCACTGGTTCATCCTCAAGTTGAAAATCTTCTGGTAAAGGTTCCCAAGAAATTACTAGTTCAGCCAAAGATTTAGGTTCACCAAATTGGGTTACCATAAATGCCACCTTTTTGGAATTGCCTTTATTGTATCGTTTATTTCCTGGGGACTAGCTTGAAAATGGGGAGTGAAGGTGTAAGGGAGTGAGAGAGTGAAGGAAGTATTTATGACCCTTCGCGTCAAGCTGCGCTAATATTCTTGGTTGTGTACAAACGTACTCTAAGATAAGGCTGCGCCTACATGAAGACTGATTTAAAAGAGGGAGCTGAGAACAGCTCAAAAGGGTAGGTTTTTAACATTTCGCTTGAGGCTAGACTTGGGAAATTAGAAGACAGGCAGACAAGGAAGATTATTCAATGGAAAAATAGGGTTTTGAACCAGTTTGTATTGTTGGGAAACGTACTTTTTTAGTTCAGTTTTCCTCCCTTGTCTACTTTTCCTATCTCCCTTGGAGAATTATAGGGGGGTTGTCGTCCTTATCTGACCAATATACCCAATTGTAAAAAGCCTACACCTGTGAGGTTGGGAGTAGAGGGAAGGAAAAAATCTACTTAGATAATTATTGATGGTACAAATAATTTTTCATTGGGACTGCCTTTCTTGGTAAAAATATGGAAATATATTGAGCGCAGATACTGAAATTATTTATCATATTTATACTTAACTGAATTAAGTGATGTTAGCTTTTTTATCTAATTTGGAATCCTGGCAAATAGCGATCGCTCCTTGGGTAACTCCTCTGGAGGGTATCGCCATCAACACTATTCTCCTTGTTGTGGCAGTAATTGCTCCCAAGAAACTGCTGACTCCTACTGGATTAATTCATAGCTGGTTTTTGGGTGTACTGATTTGGACTACTCTTGGTTGGCAAGGTTATGTAGTAGTTATGTTTTACTTTCTAGTTGGTTCTACGGTGACGCGCATTGGCATGAAAGAAAAAGAGGCTGCTGGAATTGCCGAAAATCGTTCTGGAGCTAGGGGGCCAGAAAATGTTTGGGGTTCGGCTTTAACCGCCGCTTTGTGTGCCTTAGTTATAGGCATGATTGATTGGGGGATAATTTCCCCATCTCCATCTCTCCTCTCCACTATTCGTTCCTTATTGTTATTGGCATATGTGGCTAGTTTCAGCACAAAACTTGCCGATACTTGTGCCAGTGAAGTCGGCAAAGCCTATGGTAAGCAGACTTTTTTGATTACTACCTTACAACCAGTAGTACGAGGTACAGAAGGAGCCGTAAGTCTAGAGGGAACTTTGGCTGGAATCATCGCGTCAACCATCATCTCCTTACTGGCTTGGGGAATAGGGTTAATTAATCTCAAGGGGGTTATTTGGTGTATCTTAGCAGCATTTGTCGCAACCAATTTAGAAAGTGTCATTGGGGCAACCCTACAATCTCAGTATAAATGGCTAACTAATGAAGTAGTGAATATTTTTAATACCTTAATTGGTGCTATCACTGCTATCCTATTAGCCTGTTTATGGATAACAATTATGACATAATTGCATACTCATTAAAATATAGGATTGTATATTTATTTGGATGTCATGTATACAAAATATTTCTGGTAGCTGCCATCAATATTGTCACTTCAAATACGATTTGTTTTAGTTTGTAGTCATATACTTTTTGAGCATTATGTGAACTACTTGCTTTATGAAAACTTCATCTGAATTGACAATATTAACAGTCAATCGCCATAGTATTTCTGTGGAATCAGCAGTAAAATACTTGCAAACTTCTGGAAAATTAGGTCAATTCATTGGTGATATTATCCGTCAATATATAATTGAACAGGAAATAAAAACAAGGAATGATATTGATATTAACCAAGTAGTAACAGAACAAGCAATTATTGATTTTCGTCTGCAAAATAAATTAAGCGATCCGCAAAAATTTAATGAATGGTTACAAAAAAATGGTACAGATTATGATAGCTTTCATAAATCAGTTACTTTTGGTTTTCAGTTAGAAAAATTAAAATCCCTGGTCGCTGAACCTAAACTTCAAGAATATTTTATTGAACGTAAAATATTCTTAGATAGAGTGGTAATCTCCCGGATTATTGTTGCTAATCATGAATTGGCAGAAGAGCTGCAAACTCAGATAGAAGAAGGGGTAAGCTTTGAATATTTAGCTCGGGAATACTCATTAACCGATGATCGGATGGTGAACGGGATGATGGGAGCAGTTAGCCGGGGAAAAATGCCAGATACACTCAGAGCAGCAGTTGATATTGCCAGTCCAGGAAATATAATCGGACCGATAAAACTTGATGATAAATATGGTTTATTTCGTGTAGAACAATATCTGCCAGCGTCCTTAGAAGATACTCAATTAAAGCAAGCACTACAAAATGAATTGTTTGAGAAATGGCTAGCAGGAAAAACTCAAAAGCTGACGGTCAAACTGCAAATGGAATAAATGCAGCTGATGAAGAATCTCTACATATAAGGGTGCTAGCATCTCTACCTTGGAATCAACCACCACTATGTTGGTTAACTGTCGAACAAAAATCTCTCTTAAAAGACAATTTACAAATACTCAAATATAGTTTGGGAGCAAAAATCTGGCCGACAACGGCTAGAGGATGCCAGCTATTAATTGTATCCGGCTCGGTTCGCCTCAGAGAAGAAGCACTGGGTAAACCTTTAGCAAGATTACAAACGGGTGATTGGTTTGGTGACTTAACAACTTATCCCACAGATTGTAAAGCGATCGCTGCTAGTACGGAAGTTTTAGTTGTTGCTTGGGATACAGCCGTATGGGCAGAATTTTCTGTACCCCAAATAGATGATTTTTGGCAATCTCCAGGGGAGAGGGAAGAAAATAGAGCCATAGAAACACATGGAGAGGTGGAAATATCTACAGATTCTCCCACTCTTACCCTTCCCCATAGAGTAAACACAAATGCTGTCTCTAGTTCCATTCCTCCCCAGGAGCAATATCAAGATTATCCCCAATCTCCCAAACAATTTATTTATCCTTTTGTGTCTAGTTGGAATACTGCGGCAGCCTGTTTAACTATGGTGACTCAACAGCTAGACAATCCCGTCAAACTGGAATGGGTACAACGCCAAATTAAGGGACAAAGTCCTAAACAGGTGGTGGAAATGGCGGAAAATTTGGGCTTTGTTTTGCGACGATTACAACTGAGTTGGGAGGAATTGCGCCAGCTTGGTTTTCCTGCGCTGTTGCAGTGGTCAGATACACCAGAACAAGGTGGTAATTGGGTTATAGCTTATGGATTTAGGAGCGATCGCTTAATTATTGCCAATCCCCTCAACCCTGATCATTGTTGTCAAAGTTTGCCTCGATCTGTGGTAGAACCAGTTTGGGATGGGAAAATTTGGCAAGTAGAACCTCTACAAAAGCAAGAAAAATTTAACCTCAGCTGGTTTTTGCCCGCAGTCTGGCAGTATCGGAAGTTACTAGGGGAAGTTTTATTAGCTTCCTTTACCTTGCAAATTTTGGGCTTAACCACCCCACTCATTACCCAAGTGGTAATTGATAAAGTCATGGTGCAAGAGAGTTTGCCGACTTTGGATGTGATGGCGATCGCTCTTTTATTTGTGGCTATTTTTGAGGCGGTTTTGGGTACTCTCCGCTTATTTATTTTTACCCATACAGCCCGTCGTCTGGATTTAAGTTTATCAGCGCAGCTATTTCGCCACCTCATGCGCCTACCCCTAGCTTATTTTGAAGCGCGACGGGTAGGGGATACGGTAGCTAGGGTTCAGGAATTAGAAAAAATTCGTCAGTTTCTCACTGGCACGGCATTAACAGTTATTTTAGATAGCATCTTTGCCGTGGTGTATCTGGCATTGATGTTTTATTACAACATTCCCCTCACCTTTGTGGCATTGGCAGTATTACCACTATTTGCCGCATTAACCCTAACTGCCACACCCATTTTACGGGGCTGGCTGAATGAAACCTTTAATCGCAGTGCTGACAGCCAATCATTTCTAGTAGAAACAGTCACCGGGATTCGCTCAGTCAAAGCCCACGCCGCCGAACCAGCAACACGTGATCGCTGGGAAGGTTTATTTGCCAGATTTATCCGTACTGGCTTTAAAGCATCTACGACCTCTAATATCAGTAGTAATATCGGTGATTTCCTGACCAATTTTTCCACCCTGTTAATTCTCTGGTTTGGGGCAAAATTAGTCATAGATAAACAGCTGACGGTAGGGCAATTAATTGCCTTTCAAATGCTCTCAGGAAGAGTCACCAGTCCTTTATTACGTCTCGTACAATTGTGGCAAAATTTGCAACAAGTATTACTCTCAGTAGATAGGATTGGCGATATTCTCAATGTTGCCCCAGAAGCCGAACCAGGAACAGGTTTAGTCTTACCCCGTCTCAAGGGAGAAGTTATTTTTGAACAGGTGTTTTTCCGTTACCGCAGCCATGCTGAACCCGTATTACGAGGTATTTCTTTTCGGGCTAGCCCAGGGGAATTTATCGGCATAGTGGGACGTAGTGGTTCTGGGAAAAGTACCCTATCAAAACTTTTACAACGCTTGTATCAAATAGAATCTGGCAGAATTCTCATTGATGGGTTTGACATTAAAAGTGCAGATTTAGCCTCCCTGCGTCAACAAATCGCGGTGGTTTTACAAGAAGACTTTTTATTCAACGGTTCTATATTAGATAACATTACCCTAGGTAATCCTGATATTAGTGCCGAACAAGTAGTAGAAGCTGCCAGACTTGCCGTAGCCCATGACTTTGTCAGTGAATTACCCCACGGTTATGAAACCAATGTGGGAGAAAGAGGTACAGCCTTATCTGGTGGACAACGCCAACGTATTGCCCTAGCGAGGTTATTTCTGTCATCCGCACCCATTTTAATTTTGGATGAAGCTACAAGTGCCTTAGATAGTGAAACGGAACAACAGGTATTACAAAATCTCCAAGCTATTTCTAGGGGACGTACCGTATTCTTGATTGCCCACCGTTTTGCCCCTCTCAAGGGTGCCGACCAAATTTTAGTATTAGAGAAGGGTATTCTTGCTGAGAATGGTACTCACTCACAGCTGTTATCTCAAAAAGGTTTGTATTGGTCACTGTATCAACGGCAACAAACAAATGTTTAAGTGAGAGTTTAGAGGTTAGGAGTTCCCTATTTCCTCCATTTCTCTCTCCTTTGGGATTTTTTATCAGTCATCTTTGGGTGGGATAGGAATTAGGAATTAGGAATTAGGAGTTATAGGGTTTGAATGATAAAAATTGTATTATCAATCACAACATAAAATAAGCTGTTAAAAAAATCTTGAAATTTATTTAACTAACAGCACTAGATGGCATTTCCTCTAAAGCCTCCTCTTCAGTATCAAAAATAGCAAACACACTATCCATCATTGTGACTTCAAATACGAGTTTTGCCTCTGGATGTACGTTGCAAATGCGGAAACTACCTTTGGCTTTATCGGCATCTCGCATACCTGCTACTAAAGATGTAAGACCGGAACTATCAATAAAGTTAGCCTGACAGAGATTCACAACTAAATTCGGTGTAAATTTAGAAATACATTCCTGTAGTTTCAGGCGAAATTGCCAAGCTGTGGTAATGTCTAAACGACCTGATGGTGTTAATA
This sequence comes from Calothrix rhizosoleniae SC01, assembly GCF_900185595.1. Classification (GTDB taxonomy): domain Bacteria; phylum Cyanobacteriota; class Cyanobacteriia; order Cyanobacteriales; family Nostocaceae; genus Calothrix_A; species Calothrix_A rhizosoleniae. Next base: position 20,311 of record NZ_FYBH01000329.1, on the reverse strand, counting down.
CAATCACACTATTACCATCTGGGGTTGTATGGGTTTTTTGGTCTATTTGAATCACGTTGCTCCCTCTGTTTCACTCTAAAATTTCCATATTTAATTTGACATGGGAACGTGCCCATGAATCTCAATAATTCCTATAATCACAATGTAGTTATTCTTGCAACTCGAATAACTATGACCCTGGCGGAATTATTGAATGCACAGTGGTGGAATTCATTAGTGCTGTAGCTTGATAATCACAAGCCACAGTCCTAAATATCATCCCGTATATACCGTATTTCCAGTATTATAATTCACATCTACTACTGATGTCCTCCTTTCCAGTCGATCCAATTTTGGGGTTTGAGAAAAGTTTCATATAATTCGGCTTCAGGAGTATTGGGTTCTGGTTTGTAGCAGTATTCCCAGCGCACTAACGGTGGCAATGACATGAGAATTGATTCAGTACGTCCATTGGTTTGCAGACCAAAAATTGTACCTCGGTCATAAACCAAGTTAAATTCTACGTATCTTCCTCGACGGTATAACTGGAAATTACGTTGGCGATCGCTATATTCCATCCCATGTCGTCTTTGGACAATAGGTAAATAGGCTGGTAAAAAGGTATCACCACAATCTTGGATGAAAGCAAATAGTTCTTCCCAAGTACGGGGTGCTGTTGTTTCTAGTTGATTGCTATACTTCGCTGCCTCACCATCCCCGTGAGGACCTCGATATAGAGGTAATTGGCGGCAATCTTGATAGTCAAAAAACAATCCACCAATTCCCCTTGTCTCCTGGCGATGTTTTAAATAAAAATATTCATCACACCAACGCTTAAACACAGGATAATACTCGGGGTTATGCTGATCACAAACCTGCTTGAAGGTTTTGTGGAAATGGGTTGCATCTTCGACAAAGGGGTAATAAGGTGTTAAATCGGCACCTCCTCCAAACCACCACACAGGGCCAGCTTCAAAATAGCGATAATTAAGGTGTACAGTGGGTACATAAGGATTGCGAGGATGTAATACCAGGGAAGTACCTGTAGCATAGAAGCCATGACCCGTTGCTTCCGGACGTTGGGTTAAAATTGAAGGAGGTAAATGAGAACCCCAAACTTCCGAAAAATTGACCCCAGCTTGTTCAAATACAGCACCTTCACGGAGAACCCGCGATCGACCACCACCACCTTCCGGACGTTCCCAGCTATCTTCCTGAAACTTACCCACACCATCTAACTTTTCCAAACCTTCAGCAATTTGATCTTGTATTTTTTTCATAAATTGACTGACCCTAGTTTTGGCATCAGTCGGTGGTAAATATGTAGATGATTCTGTTGGTAAATTTTGGGTTTGAGAATTTGTCAACATAACTTCAAGAAAATAAATAAAAATTGTCAGAAAGCAACAAATGGGAAACTGAAAATTGGGGGGCGAATGCTTCTATAGCAGAGATTTATATTGCCCGAGCCTACTTTCTGGGTGAAAAATCAAGGATTCACAAAATGGATTCATCATGACTAAAGTTATTCTCCCTCAATACGTATAGCCTTGTATATTTGTTAAGTTTTTTCAACTGCTTTAGTGTCAACAATTGTGTATAAATAGAACGTTTTGACATATAATTTTCTAGTAAATTTTGACATTGAGACATAATCGAACCCTTGTCTGGTAAGCATCCCTTTTCATCGAACATTCCCACTACCCAGCCAGAAAGGGTTTATTGATTACCGTGTATTTGCTGTATTATCAATCCTGCCGTTTTCAGTAACGTGGCAATTTTTTTGTTGTCAGAAGGGTTGTTGGCTTTTAGCAGAGGCAAGCATTTTTGCAGCCTTATACCCCCCACTGATTGAGTACAATTCAGTGAGGGACTGACCGCAAAGCAGTTCCAAGCTGAATTTTTTGTTAACTTATGATGGCAATGGAGTGGATAAGGAGTATGGAAAATTGGTTATCCAAATTCATCCACCGCAAGCACCGTCGAATTTGTGCTTCTTTAGTCCGACATTATCGAGAAATTAGTTCGGCATCATCAGATGAAGTCTGGCAGAAAATAGTTGACCTCGCAGACGTTTCCTGGCATCCATTACTGAAAAGCACTAATGTTCCTTATGGCTTAGTGCCTAAACCGGGATTGATTTTCCAAGCAGTAACTAGGTTTTCCCCCATTCCCATTCGTTTTTTCGTGGAAAGAGTCGATCGCGAACATTTATTGAGTATCAGAGTTTTAGCGATCCCCGGAGTGGAAGAAAGAGTGATTTATCAAGTGGAATCGACGGTGTGTGGTACTTATTTATCATATTCTGTAACTCTGAGAGGTTGGTTATCACCACTAATTTGGTCATTTTCCCGTCCCTATGCGGCTCGGGTAGCCAGAGCTTTAGTGGAAGCAGTGGAAACCGCAGCATTACAAGCTGTTGCTGGTAAAAGAAAATCAATCAATGATAGTTGTTTTGATTTTTGAAGTTATATCATTAGACAACTCCATAACTTCTGCAACTTTTGATAATTCTTTTTTGCTTGCGGCAAATAACCAATACCAACACAGTTAAAATGCCATAAGATACCAAAGTTTTTGTAAAAATTTTTTGCGGCAGCAAGGGCGAACACACTATGTACGATGTCTTAGATTCCCAGTCAGTATTGTCAGTATTGCGACCGGTACAAGACCCAGAACTCCGCAAAAGTCTGGTAGAACTCAACATGATTCGCAATGTGAAAGTTGATGGTGGTCAAGTTAGTTTTACATTGGTATTAACCACACCAGCTTGTCCATTAAGGGAATTTATTGTTGAAGATTGCCAAAAAGCAGTTAAACAGTTACCGGGAGTCACAGATGTAGTGGTGGAAGTAACCGCAGAAACCCCCCAGCAAAAAAGTTTACCTGATAGTAGCGGAGTTCCCGGAATAAAAAATATTATTGCTATCTCCAGTGGTAAAGGTGGTGTGGGTAAAAGTACGGTGGCGGTAAATGTAGCGGTAGCCCTGGCACAAACAGGGGCAAAAGTTGGTTTACTAGATGCGGATATTTACGGTCCTAATGATCCCACCATGTTAGGACTAGCTGATGCCCAGATTACGGTCAATACTACCGCCAAAGGCGATATCCTCGAACCAGCCTTTAATCATGGTGTGAAATTAGTCTCAATGGGATTTTTGATTGATCAGGATCAACCAGTAATTTGGCGCGGACCAATGTTAAATGGTGTGATACGTCAATTCCTCTATCAAGTTGAGTGGGGAGAATTGGATTATTTAATTGTGGATATGCCACCAGGTACGGGGGATGCTCAGTTAACATTAACCCAGGCTGTACCTATGGCAGGGGCTGTAATTGTCACCACACCACAAAATGTCGCCTTACTCGATTCTCGAAAAGGTTTGCGGATGTTCCAACAGATGAACGTCAATGTGTTGGGGATTGTGGAAAACATGAGTTATTTTATTCCCCCTGATATGCCAGAGAAACAATACGACATCTTTGGCTCAGGTGGTGGGGAAAAGACAGCCAAAGAATTAGGAATACCTTTGTTGGGTTGTGTACCCTTAGAAATGTCCACTCGCTTGGGTGGCGACCGGGGCGTACCTATAGTTGTCAGCGAACCAGATTCACCCAGCGCTAAGGCTTTGAAGGATATTGCCTTAGCAGTAGCAGGTAAAGTCTCAGTTGCAGCTTTATCGTGACATACTCCACACACTCCCCTAAGCTCTTCGGGCAGGCTTGCGCCAACGGGTGAGTGTGGGCTTCTCAGGGGCTCCTCTATGAGGACATTAACTGAGCTTGAAAGCCATGTGCCCCAGGGTCTTGTAGGTCTTGTGTAGAAAGATTATTTTCACAGTAGGCTGCATTTGAAGCATTTAATTGGGTTACACCTACATTTATGATCCTACCATAATTGGCATCTCCTCACCGACCCCTGCCCAAAAATTCATCTCACCGCGAAGCGGTGAGATGTGAGGCTTATTTTTGATCCAGCTAAAATAATTTGTAATTTTTTCAGGGTAGGGGAATAGATATAAAGAATACAGATATTTAGTAAACAGGATTAACACTTCCACCTAGAACCAAGCAATTGCCGCTACCATGTTGTTAAAAAAATCCCGCTTTTCTTTTTCCAAATTCATCTATCAATCTTTGTTCAAGCCTTGGCAACAGATGGATATGCCATTGTTCATCTTAACAGTGGGTCTGACAATTTTTGGTGGACTGATGATCCGCAGTACGGAGATCAATCAAGGGCTTTATGATTGGTTTTGGCACTGGATGACAGGTATAGTTGGGGTCTGTTTAGCACTGGTACTTGCCCGTATTCCTTATCACAACTGGTTACAATTTCACTGGGCAACCTATGCCATTACTAATGGGAGTTTAATAGCTGTAAAACTCATTGGTAGTAGTGCCAAGGGAGCCCAACGATGGATTACCATTTTTGGCTTTAATGTCCAACCATCGGAATTTGCCAAAATATTTGTGATTATTACGATCGCCGCATTATTACACAAAACCACAGCTGCTAAAATTGATCGCGTATTTTATGTTTTAGCTTTTATTGCTGTACCTTGGTTACTAGTATTTCTGCAACCAGATTTGGCAACATCACTGGTGTTTGGCGCAATTGTATTGGGGATGTTGTATTGGGCAAATGCAAATCCGGGCTGGCTGTTATTGCTCATTTCTCCAGTAATTGCAGCAATTTTAGATAACTTATATAAGCCAGGATGGATTGCTTGGTCTATAGCTATGGGTATAGTGGCATGGTTTTGTATTCCCTGGCGAAAATTTGGCATTAGTGCCATTGGTGGTTTGGCAATTAATCTGTTGGGTGGAGAGTTGGGAGCATTTGCTTGGAATAATCTGTTAAGACCATACCAAAAGTCCCGATTGACGGTATTTCTGAACCCGAATCAAGATGCTTTGGCAGCTGGATATCACCAAGCTCAGTCCAAAATTGCCATTGGCTCTGGTGAGTGGTGGGGATGGGGTTTAAATCAGGGACCCATGACCCAACTCAGTTTTGTCCCAGAACAGCATACAGATTTTATTTTTTCGGCGGTGGGAGAAGAATTAGGCTTTATTGGCTGCTTGGTATTAATATCTGCTCTTTGTTTGGTTTGTCTGCGCCTGCTCCACATTGCCCAAACCGCTAATGATAACTTTGGCTCTTTATTAGCTGTGGGTGTATTATCGATGATCATTTTCCAAATGACAATCAACATTGGCATGACAGTTGGTTTAGCCCCCGTGGCGGGTATTCCTTTACCTTGGATGAGTTATGGGCGCTCCGCCATGCTGACTAACTTTATTGCCGTGGGGATTGTGGAATCTGTAGCAAATTTTCGTCCCCGGCGCAAGTATTATTAATTTTTTCTCAAGTATTTTCCAGTTATAGGTTTTCCAAATCAGAATTATTGGTCAACAGCCAATGACTCATAACAAGTATTAAGCTATAAACAGAAAATATAGAGGTAAAAATCATGATTCTGCCTGGAGCAACTGTTCGCGTCAAAAATCCTGCGGATACCTACTATCGCTACGAAGGACTCGTGCAAAGGGTAAGTGATGGTAAAGTAGCAGTGCTGTTTGAAGGTGGTAATTGGGATAAATTAATTACCTTTAGACTCTCCGAATTAGAGCCTGTAGATCCCACTGCAGGACGCAAGTAAACAGAAATTAGTTATTTATTATTAGGTATTTGTCAATTTGACTACTGACAAATACCTAATTAATACCTGTATTGATTATGCGCCTTCCATTACCACAATTTGACACCAGCGATCGCCATCCCAATCATCTCGCAGAAGTGGTAGAAACTACCACCACAGAATTCCTAGCTCAGTGTTTAGATCCAGATGACCTGAGCTTTCCTTCCATGCCTCCCTTTGGTAGTTGGGTTTGTTCTGTGGATGAAGAATCTGGCAATTTGGTCTATGCAGTAGTTTATAGTGCGACTACTATGCCTATAGATACGGTGCATCGTCCTGTAGCTTTGGGATTGTCCTTGCAGGAATTGCGAGAGGAACAACCCCAAATATTTGCCATGCTCAAAACTGAATTTCGGGCAGCGATCGTCGGATTTGAGCAAATGTCAACAGATGGTATATTATCTAGCAATCGTATATATCAGTATTTACCACCACGTCCACCACAAATTCACCAAGCAGTTCATCGATGTGAGCCAGAAGCAATCATTAAATTTACTGAAGAGTTAGATTTTTTACGCACCTTGCTTGGTGTAAGTGGCGCACCGGTGGAATCCTTAGCCGCAGCTGCCATTCGTAATGTTTACCAATTGCGTAAAGCTGATCGACAATGGTTAATTCAAGCTGGTCGTTCTTTGAGCATACTACTTAAAGATGATTATGATCGCTTGCGATTCATTTTGAGTCAAATTAACCCATGAGCTAAGTCATTATATATAGCAATACCCATATACGTTAAGACATTTTTGAAGGTCCAAACTTATGAACAGTAAACTTATTACTTCTTATTTATTACTTATTACTTGCGCGTAGCCCTATATTCGCTCAAATTATTTTTATGATGATCATGCATTTATTTAACTAAAAATATCAACACTCACACTAGTCATTCCCTTGCTTTCGCCAATCCTACCAATGGATCTCATCTTACAAGTTCTAGCTCTGCAATCAAATTCTTCTGTTCTTGGCAAAGAACCTATTTCCCCTTTTGTAATTCTACTGCTCGTAATTTTAGTTATACCCATTTTATTCGAAAAATTAAGGCTTCCAGGATTAGTCGGCTTGGTCTGTTCTGGAGTTGCTTTGGGTCCCTTTGGCGCGAATTTACTACCTCATACACAATCGCCCATGATGAACCTGCTTTCAGAGATTGGATTATTTTATCTGATGTTTGTTGCCGGATTAGAAATTGAAATTAAGCAATTTCGGAGTTACAAAAACCGCTTTTTGGGATTTGGTAGTTTAACCTTTGCTGTACCCTTAATGGTAGGGATATTAATTGGCTATCTGTTTGGCTTTAATTGGAATCAGGCAATCTTAATTGGTTCTGTCCTTGCTTCCCATACGATTTTGGCATACCCCATTCTTAACCGTCTAGGAATAGCCAGGAATGAGGTAGTTAATGTAACTACAGGAGCTACAGTTGTTACTAATATTGGGGCAGTTTTATTATTAGCCATTTGTGTCGCTAATCGCGGGGATAGCTTCAATTTTTGGCAATTAATTAATCTCATCAATGCCTTAATGATCTATTGCCTCATTGTGTTGGTTGGTCTGGATTGTTTAGGGAAAGAATTTTTTCGCCGTTCTGGGGAAGATGAGGGCAATCAATTTTTATTTGTACTCTGGACAGTATTTCTTGCTGCTGCTGGTGCCCAATTAATCGGAGTAGAAAAAATAGTGGGAGCATTTTTGGCTGGCTTAACTGTACACAATGTTATTGGTTCAGGACCAGTCAAAGAAAAGGTGATTTTTTTGGGTAGCGCCCTGTTTATTCCTATTTTCTTTGTTAATTTGGGATTGCTGGTAAATATAAATACTCTTATGACCAGTATGAGTATGGTGTGGTTCACAATTTTTGTAATTGTGGGATTAATTATCAGTAAACTGATTGCTGCTCTATTAGCAAAACTGGTTTATCGCTACAATTGGCAGGAAATGCTAACCATGTGGTCATTGAGTGTACCCCAAGTGGGGGTAACGTTAGCAGCAACATTAGTAGGATATAGGTCTGGATTGTTAGATATAAATTTATTTAACAGCATGATTATTTTAGTCATTGTCACTTGTATCCTTGGACCATTGATTACAAACCAGGTAGCAGTGGGTTTGAGAACTGCTCCTACCCCAGAACCGGAGTTAACGGCCTCTGCTTACCCTGTCCCCAAAGAAAATGGGAATCCTTTTACCATTGTTGTACCCATATATAATCCTCAAACCCAGCAGTATTTAATTGAAATGGCTGCCCTATTAGCCCATCAAACCCATGGGCAAATTATACCCTTAGCGATCGCTACTGCTGCGGCTCAGATGGATGCTCCCCAGTTAGAAAATTCCCTACACCGCAGTGAGCAATTGTTAGCTAAAGCAGTTGGACTGAGTCAAGTTTTGGATGTAGAAGCAAAACCCTTGTTACGTATTGATGATGCTTTTGCTCAAGGAATTAGTCGTGCAGCTAGGGAACAAAAAGCAAATCTGATTGTGATGGGGTGGGGAAAACGTACTGGTTTGCGAGCCCGTTTATTTGGCAATGTGATTGATAGTGTTATTTGGTCATCCCATTGTCCCGTAGCAGTGACACGTTTGGTAGAATCTCCCCAAAAAATTCAGAGGATATTAGTACCGGTGGAAAATTTGCTAGCACCCTCCTTATATCCAGTACATTTTGCCCAGATTTTAGCGGAGACAAATCAAGCACAAGTCACTGTACTCAATGTTTGTGAACGTCGTACCAGTTCCAGTAAAATCACTTGGAGGCGATCGCAACTTTCTCTGTTTGTATCTCAATTAGCTTTGCCCAATCCACCAGAAATTCAAATCATTGCCCATGATAATGTTGCCCAAGCAATTCTCCAGGCAGCTAGATTATACGACTTGGTAGTATTACCCTTTACCCGTAATCGGACAAATACCGGTGGTCTCACCATTAGCGATGTGACTTCCCAGCTAGCGAACCAAATCACCTGTTCAATTGTAATGTTGGGAGAGCCCCATAACCCTCAAACAATGGTGCTCTCCCCTTACGCGCAAGTAATAAGTAAGAAGTAAGAAGTAAGAAGTAAGAAGTTTACTGTTCATAGGTTTGGGCTTTCAGCAATGTCCGCCCTCTAATTGCGTGGTGCTATAAGTCCTCATAGAAATTCTCACAATAGAAAGAATCATCAATGATTCAAATTATTTATATACCAACATTAATTTGCATATACTTGTATTCAAAGTCACTATAATAAATACTGCCATGCATACTCAGATGGCAAATATATTTTCTCAAAAATACCTAAAAATCCATTGGCAATCAATGTGACAAATGTGAGTAATGTTCATAGAAAAACTGGATATATTTGAAGATTTAGTAAAGTTGTTAGGTAAACCAGTATAACTGTTAGGTAATGTTTGATATTTTGTTAATTGACTTGTTGGGTAATTAATTTTAAATCCCATAGGACTTACGCAATCATTATCAGAACTCATTTGTTTGAGATTGTTTCCTGGGGTCGCAATAACCTTAATTAAGTTGTCTGTGCGTAAGTCCTGTCACAATTTAAACTAGACAACTACAGATGCATCTGGGTGCAACGAAGAAACAAATCTGAATCCTTACGTAAGTGAATTTTGTACCAGCTTTGGGTACCCTGAATGTAAGTAACATTGCTCAAGTCAAAACTGTAAAACTCGGGAAAATTATGAGAATTTTGGTGACGGGTGGAGCTGGGTTTATTGGTTCCCATTTGATCGATAGATTAATTAACGAAGGACATGAAATTCTTTGTTTAGATAATTTTTACACAGGTCACAAACGCAATATCCTCAAATGGATGAGTCATCCGTACTTTGAACTAATTCGTCACGATATTACCGAGCCAATTCGTCTAGAAGTTGATCAAATTTACCATTTAGCTTGTCCTGCTTCTCCCGTACACTACCAGTACAACCCAGTCAAAACGGTGAAAACTAATGTCATGGGCACAATGAATATGTTGGGTTTAGCAAAGCGCGTCAAAGCTAGATTCTTGTTAGCATCTACCAGCGAAGTGTACGGAGATCCAGAAGTTCATCCCCAAAGTGAAGAATATAGAGGGAGTGTTAATCCGATTGGACTGCGTTCTTGCTATGACGAAGGGAAACGAATTGCAGAAACTTTGGCATTTGACTACTACAGACAAAATAAAGTTGATATTCGAGTTGCTCGAATTTTCAATACCTATGGACCACGGATGTTAGAAAATGATGGTCGAGTCGTAAGTAATTTCATAGTCCAAGCTTTACGAGGCACTCCATTAACAGTGTACGGAGATGGCTCACAAACTCGTAGTTTTTGTTACGTTAGTAATTTAGTAGACGGATTGATGCGGCTGATGAATGGGGAATATGTTGGTCCCATTAATCTGGGCAATCCCGATGAATACACCATTTTAGAATTGGCTCAAGCTGTCCAAAAACAAATCAACCCCGATGCTCAAATTCAGTTTGAACCCTTACCATCTGATGATCCTCGTCGTCGTCGTCCCGATATTAGTAAGGCAAAAACTTTGTTAAATTGGGAGCCTACCGTACCTTTACAAGAAGGGTTAAAACTGACTATAGAAGATTTCCGCGATCGCATGAATGCTGGCAAGAAAATTAAATAAGGTAAAGAGATTTACTTTTAATGGCGATCCTTTGGTTCATAAAATGATTTTCAAAAAGTAAGGAGTTGAAAAAATGCGCGTTTGTGTAATTGGTACTGGTTATGTAGGTTTAGTAACAGGCGCTTGCTTGGCTCACATTGGACATGATGTTATTTGTGTAGACAATAACGAAGAAAAGGTCAAAATTATGAAATCCGGCCAATCTCCCATTTTTGAGCCTGGATTATCAGAGATTATGCAAAATGCCATCCAAAATGGCAAAATACAATTCACCACAGATTTAGCAGCAGGGGTTAATCATGGTGATATTTTATTCATTGCTGTAGGTACACCACCATTACCTACTGGTGAAAGTGATACCCGCTATGTGGAAGCTGTAGCTAAGGGAATTGGTGTTAATTTAAATGGTGGCTACAAAGTAATTGTCAATAAGTCTACAGTACCCATTGGCTCAGGAGACTGGGTACGCATGATTGTCATGGATGGTATTACCGAGCGCCAAAAAACCCTAGTACCAGCAGGTGGTGTGCCCAGTGAAGAAGGAATACCCGCAAGTGCAGCCAAATTTGATGTAGTCAGCAATCCAGAGTTTTTACGGGAAGGCTCGGCTGTTTTCGATACCTTCAATCCCGATCGCATTGTCTTGGGTGGTAACAATCCTAAAGCTATTGCCATGATGAAGGAATTATATGCCCCCATTGTTGAACGCCAACATGCAGAAGATAAATCTTTACCTCCCGTATCTGTGTTGGTCACAGATTTGAGTTCAGCAGAAATGATTAAATATGCTGCGAATGCATTCTTAGCAACTAAAATTAGTTTTATTAACGAAGTTGCTAATATTTGCGATCGTGTAGGTGCAGATGTGACTCAAGTTGCCAAAGGAATTGGTTTAGATTCTCGGATTGGCAATAAGTTCTTAAATGCTGGTATTGGTTGGGGTGGTTCTTGTTTCCCCAAAGACGTTTCTGCATTGATTCACACTGCGGATGACTATGGTTATGAAGCCAATCTGATGAAAGCAGCAGTTAGTGTTAATGAACGTCAACGGTTAATTGCTTTAGAGAAACTCCAACAAGTCCTCAAAATACTCAAAGGTAAAACAGTTGGACTACTGGGGTTAACATTTAAACCCGATACTGATGATTTGCGGGATGCACCAGCACTGAATTTAATTGAGCAATTAAATCGATTGGGAGCCAAGGTCAAAGCCTATGACCCCATTATCTCTCAAACAGGTATGCGTCACGGTCTTTCTGGTGTAGTTGTGGAAACCGATGCTGAACGCCTAGCTGATGGTTGCGATGCTTTGGTACTAGTAACTGAATGGGAGCAATTTAGCAATTTAGACTATGCTAAGATGGCTCAATTAATGATTCATCCTGTGGTGATTGATGGTCGTAATTTTCTCGATCCTGAAACTATGATTCGTGCTGGTTTCCAATATGTAGGTGTTGGGCGTTAATCATAATTTAGGGAGTTTATTTCTCCAGAAATCAAAAACAGATGTAGCGGGGTACTCTACAAGAATCCTCGCTATTTTTGTTTAGTCTTGTTTCACCAAGAAATTTTATAACTAGGGTCTGCTGAATAAATATAAAACCTTGATTTATCAGTGCATAAGGGCTGTTTTCTCCGGATAAAGTGCAAGGAAATAGGGGTTTGAGATTTAAAAACCTTGCATTGATTATTTTTTCTGGTAAAAATAATAGAAAAATTAGGAGCGTATAGCACTATGAACTTAGGTTAGATTTATAAATCCTGAAACCTTTTGATAGCCTGCTGTTCCCTGTTCCCTATTCCCTATTCCCTAGCACGTAGCCCTATAACTTTTGTCTTACCTCACTCAAGGACTTTTTCCGCAAGCCCTATATAAGGAAGCATGGAAATATTGGTGTCATATGATATTCTGGTGCGGAATACCTAAATATTTAATCCAAGGAGGCAGAAAGTAGAGGGTGCAAAAGTTGGAAATATTAAACTTTTTATGTCAGAAATTAATGGTTGGTTTATTTCTGCCTACTTGTCTTAGTGCCGTTACATCTGCGCAGTGGTACTAATTTCATTCATCATCATAGGGATTTAGTTTAGCAAAATAATAATAGTTGATAGGTATGTCAAAGACTTTTTCTCAGATTGCATCTCCAGAAGTTTTAGCTCCAGTTGCCGAGTATTTCAAAGTACTTTCGGAAGTCAGTCGGTTACAAATTTTACGTTGTTTGCAGACTGGATCGTTGAATGTTACAGAAATTGGCGAAGCAACTGGTTTAGGTCAAGCAAATCTTTCCAAACATTTAAAAGTATTAACTCAAGTTGGTCTTGTATCTCGCCAACCTCAGGGAGTTAGTGTCTATTACTCCATCTGTGATCCTACAGTATTTGCAGTTTGTGATCTAGTGTGCGATCGCATTAGCACACAAATCCAAAAACGGGCTCAAGAGTTTGAGCAAATGAAAGCTTTTAGTACTCTAGCTAAATAATCATATTCTACTCTGGGCTGACGATTGCTTTATCGTCAGAAAATTCCTTGCTCCTATTTATTTTTTGTTCCCTATTTTCCAGTTATACTCTGCTATGTTCCCTGGGTGTGAATCCTTAGCTCTATCCTGCGGCAAGCCGCTCTCTGTCTATATGAGAAAATTATGTAAAGTAACCAATGACCGAAGTCCCTCTACATGGGGAGACCCCAAGACCAGACTAACTCAACTTTCAGCAAAATTCAAAATCCAAAATTGTTTTGATACATAAGTAATCATATAAAATTCAATTATCTTTGTATTTTTTGGAACTAGATATTCTCAGAGATGTCTATATGATGACATAGCGAAGAAATCGCTGCTAAATAAAAGGTTGTTTATTCCATTTCATGTTGGAGAAGTTACTCATGCAACGATTTTTAGTTGCTATTTTACCGATCGCGGCTTTGGGCATTTTCGCATTTTCATCAAGTACACAAGCCTATGAAAATAGTAATTTGAGTATTAAAATTGATGGCATCAAGAGTCAAAAGGGACAAGTATGTTTTAGTCTTTTCTCCAGTAGTCAAGGGTTTCCGGCGAATGAGAAGAAGGCACTTAAATCCCGTTGTGTTAAGGTTGCGGACAAATATATTCAGACAAATTTTGGTAAATTGAAGGCTGGAAGCTACGCTGTTGCAGTAATTCACGATGCCAATGCGGATGGTACTCTCAACAGTAATGCCATTGGTATTCCTAAAGAGGGGTTTGGATTTTCCCGAAACCCCAGAATTTTGACTGGACCCCCAAAGTTCGGGGAATCAGCAATTTTTGTTGTTGGTCCTAACACTAATATTGATATTAAGTTGCAGTATCTTTTATAACCTCAAGTCAGTCAGAGGCAGGGGAGCAGGGAGCAGGGAGCAGGGGAGAAACACCCTCACAGGTGTAGGCTTTTTATAATTGGGTGTTGGTAAGACTTGGAGGATAGCCTCCCTATAATTCCCAAGAGGGATAGGGAAAGTAGGCGAGGGAGGAAAACAAAACCCAAAAAGTACGGTTACCAACAATACAAACTGGTTAAAAAGCCTATTTGACCATTGAAGAATCTTCCTTGTCTACCTATCTTCTAACCTCCCAAGTCTAGCTTCAATCATAATGTTAAAAACCTACCCTTGTGAGCTACTCCCTGCTCCCCTGCATTCCAAGTGATTGATTATTTTTTTATTTGGAAGTCCCTAAGTTGAAGCTTGCTCTGCCGCTAATATTGCCCTGATACTACAATTTTGCTGATTCCATACATAAGCCCCCACTCCTACCACGAGATTGGCAATACTAGTGGCGATAAAAATACCTTGAACTCCAACTAAATTTCCTCCCAGATACGCTAGAGGAATATAAAGTACAAACCCCCGCATAACTGACATAACAATAGAGGGGATTGGTTTACCAAGGGCATTGAATGCAGAATTAGTCACTAAAATTACCCCCGCAGCACCATAACTTATAGGTACTATCCACAGGTAAAGGGTGGCAATAGAAACTATATTGGTATCAGTATTAAACTTAGCCACTAACCAAGAAGCCGTTGGTACTAACACCAATGCCACTGCTACACCCCAAAATAAACAAAACAGAAAACTCAATTTTAAGGCCATAGTTACACGTGTATACTTTTTCGCGCCCCAATTCTGTCCGACAAAGGGGGCAATACTGACAGAAAGAGCCATCAAAGTCAGTAAGGAAAATGATTCTACTCGGGAAGCTATACCAAAAGCGGCTACACTTTCAGCACCAAAACTTGCTAACAAGCTAGTAATTATACCGATAGAAATAGGATTAATCATACTAGTACCAGCCGCAGGTAATCCCACATATAAAATCTCTTTCCAACACCACAGGGTTTCCTGTAACCTAGGTATCTGAAGACAAAGCATTTTTTCTTGGAAATGTAGGACGAGCAAAGATGCGACTAGGGTAGTGGCACGGGAAATCAAGGTTGCTAAAGCTGCTCCTTGGATTCCTAGTTGGGGAAATCCTGCCCATCCTAAAATTAGCAAAGGGTCTAAAACAATATTAATACCAGCAGCAATGGTCATAATTAGACTAGGGGTAGTGGTATTGCCAGCAGAACGAATAGCACTATTACCAACCATAGGTACTACTAAAAATATCATGCCAAAGTACCAAATCTGCATATAGTCCCGTATTAAGGGCAGTATATCTGCATCGGCTCCCAAGGCTGTAAATAAGGGATCGATGGTGAATAAACCCAAGGTGACAAATATACCTACAGCCAGTACAGAGAGAATCAGACTATTGGTAGTAAAGCGTTGGACACGAGTGTGTTGGCCTTCTCCAATGGCACGGGCTATAATTGATGATGCTCCTACCCCCAAACCCATAGCTAAACTTCCTAGGGTCATTACTACGGGGAATGTAAAGCTCATGGCTGCTAGGTGTTTTGCCCCTAATTGTCCTACAAAGTAAGTATCAGCTACGTTAAAGGCAACTAGTGCAAAGATTCCTCCCATCATTGGCAATGTCAGTTTGACCAGATGGCTACCAACATTACCTTCGGTTAATTGCTGTCTCATAAAAATGCATTATATATAGCTCCTTAACAAAACTTAACCTTTTTTTATGTTTTTTGGTCAGAATTTTTGGCGTTGTTAGTTTCAAGTCTGATGGGGAGTGCATTGCTGAATTGGAATATGAAATTTAAAAATCAGGTCTCTCAAACTCTTGTTCTCTGCACCTCTGCGTGAGACAAATTCATATCTTTATGCAGCAACGCCGATGGGGAGCATCCCAATTTTTCAAAAATATGCGGTAGTGGGAACCGTACAGCTCTCTTTATGCCATTTTGAAAAAAGAATGGGGCAGATGGGTAGGGGCACGGCAACAGTAAGATAATTTTATATCCCAAAAGATTGTGGATGCCGTGCCCTTACGAAAAATGTATGTGTGGCCAACATTATCTGATATGAATTGGTATTAGATATAAAGTGGGCAAGATGCCCGCACTACAAATTTAAACATTTGAGATGCTCCCTTTATGCTTGAATTTAGCTATATCTCTTCTTGCAGCAGTTCTAAGAGTTGCGCCTCATTCAACAAATTAATCCCTAATGTTTGTGCTTTCGTTAATTTAGAACCCGCATCTGCACCCACCACTACATAATCAGTTTTTTTACTTACAGAATCAGTAACCTTACCACCTGCTTTTTGAATTAATTCCTTAGCTTCATTGCGCTTTAAAGTAGGTAAGGTTCCTGTAACCACAAAAGTTTTCCCAGCAAACTTTTGATTAGTATCAATTGCTGTTTCTGTTTCTGGAGAATTAGCGAATTGTAACCCAGCACATTGCAAGCGAGCAATTAAACTTTGATTAGCACTACTTTGAAACCATTGATATACTGATTCGGCTATTTCCGTACCAATGCCGTAAATAGCAGCAATATCTGTCACCTTGGCACTTACTAACTGTTCCACGGTCATAAACTTTTTCGTCAACGTCTGGGCAGTAATATTACCAACGTGGCGAATACCCAAACCATATAATACTCGTGACCAAGATTGTTTTTTAGAATTAGCGATCACATCTACCAATTTTACCGCTAATTTTTCCCCCATCCTTTCCAGTTCACATAACTGCTCTACTGTCAATTCATACAAGTCAGCAACGGAATTAACTAACTCTTTATCTACTAATTGCTGTACAACCTTCTCCCCTATACCTCGAATATCTAAGGCATCCCGGCTGACCCAATGTTCGATCGCTCCTTTGAGAATAGCCGGGCAGGAAGTGTTCACACAGCGAGTTACAGCCTCATCTATTGGTTTGACTACAGGTTGACCGCATACGGGACAATGGGTAGGCATAACAAAGGGTTGGGTATCAGGGGGACGGGGTTCTAGCAACACCCGCACCACCTCTGGGATAATTTCCCCGGCTTTGCGAACAATTACCGTGTCACCAATGCGAATATCTAATTGGGCAATGCGATCGCTATTATGTAAAGTCGCGCGAGAAACTGTTGTCCCTGCTAGTTGCACGGGATGCATTTCTGCTAGGGGTGTAATTGCTCCAGTTCGTCCCACATTCACGGCAATGTTTTCTACCCTGGTGGGGGCTTCTTCGGCGGCATATTTCAATGCTACAGCCCAGCGAGGGAATTTCTGGGTAAATCCCAGTTGTGTTTGCAGGGAGGAGGAATTGAGTTTAACTACCACCCCATCAGTCATATAGGGCAAATTTAGTCTTTCTGTATCCCAATACTGGTAATATTCGGCAACTTCTTGTAAAGACGGACAAAGGCACTTATTGGGATTAACCTGTAAACCCATTCTTTGCAACAATTCTAAAGAATGCCATTGGCTATTGACAATGGTTACTTCTTCTGAATCGGGAATATGTAGGGTATAAGCAAAGAAATCTAGCTTGCGTTGATGGACAACTTTGGGGTTTAATTGTCTTAAAGTACCCGCCGCTGCGTTGCGGGGATTTGCAAATAAACTCTCCCCATTTTTTTGCCGTTCTACATTAATTTGCTCAAATATATCTAAGGGTAAAAATGCTTCACCCCGAACTTCTACCCGTTGTAAATTTTCCCACCCATCTAAGTTCAACCGCAAGGGGATAGAACGAATTGTGCGTACATTTTGGGTAATATCTTCACCCATCACCCCATCACCCCTAGTCACCCCCCTAACTAAGATGCCATTTTCATAAGTCAGCGCCAGAGCTGAACCATCAATTTTCAACTCACAAACATATTCAGCTGCACCAATATCCGATGTTTGTCGCCGCCAACGCTGTTCCCATGTCTTTAACTCATCCACATTAAAGGCATTTTCTAGGCTATAGAGGGGAATATTATGGCGTACTGAATTAAAATGAGTCGCTGGTTTCTCTCCTACCCGTTGAGTTGGACTATCGACTGTAATCAATTGAGGATACTGGAGTTCTAAATCCTGTAATTCTCGGTAGAGACGATCATAAACTGCATCCTCCATAATTGGATTATCCAGGACATAGTAAGCATAACTAGCCTGTTGTAATAATTTTCGCAGTTCCGTAATTCGCTGTTTGACTTCCGGCTCAATTGATGACATGGCATTCTTAGGCAAGATTTATGGGAGGTGATTATACCATTTTAGATTTTGGATTTTGGATTTTAGATTTTGAGGACAGTGTGGTCTTGGGGAGCCAGCGTTGTAGACGGTAAGCCATTGCGGTGGACGGGTTTCCCGGCATAAAGCAAGTGGCGCAACCCGTAGGGGTTTCCCGTCGCAGACAACTGGCGTTGGTTTCCCCCATGAACAACTGTCCGGGATTGTGAAAGAGTTACTACATAAGCTCTTATTACTTGTTACTCATTACTTGCGCGTAGCGCTATAATTAACAGCCAAATTTATCTTGATAACTGACATGAAAGTTTCCAGACTTCCATCTTCTTGGCAAAATGTGCTAGCTGACGAATTTGACAAACCTTATTTTCAGCAGCTCCAAGAATTTCTTCAAGCAGAGCGCCAATCCCGTGTTACTTTTCCTCCAGAAGAAGATGTTTTTTCTGCTTTTGAATTAACACCCTATGAACAGGTAAATGTATTATTGTTGGGTCAAGACCCTTATCATGATCATAACCAAGCCCACGGTTTATGTTTCTCAGTTAAACCAGATATTACACCACCGCGATCGCTAATTAATATTTTTAAAGAAATGCAAGCAGATCTAGGTGTCAATATTCCTAGTCATGGATATCTTGTATCTTGGGCAAAGCAAGGAATTTTGATGTTAAATGCTGTTTTAACTGTGAGAGCACATGAGGCAAATTCCCATAAAAATAAAGGCTGGGAAAAATTTACAGATGCAGTCATTAAAAAAGTTAATCAAAAGGAATCGCCGGTTATTTTTGTATTGTGGGGAGGCTACGCTAAAAAGAAGCTAAAATTAATCGACACTGAACGCCATACAGTTATTCAATCCGCACATCCATCACCCCTTTCAGCCCATAATGGTTTTTTTGGCAGCAAGCCATTTTCTCAAATTAATAATGCTTTAAAATCTTTTAATCAGCCAGAAATTAACTGGCAACTTCCAGATTTATAATTATATTTAATCAATCTCTAAAAATAGTCAATTTCTTATGTAAAAATCCATATCCATAGTCCCACACCAAGAGCAGCACAAATAAAACATTCATAAATAAATCGAATAACAGTGTTCATCAAATATACCTACATTTCCATAAATATTGATATTTTAGACAAAAACATCACAGTTAAC
Organism: Calothrix rhizosoleniae SC01; assembly: GCF_900185595.1. Taxonomy (GTDB): domain Bacteria; phylum Cyanobacteriota; class Cyanobacteriia; order Cyanobacteriales; family Nostocaceae; genus Calothrix_A; species Calothrix_A rhizosoleniae. The sequence goes on along the minus strand of NZ_FYBH01000329.1, from coordinate 1,254 downwards.
AAGTAGCTAAACCCCGCCTATATTGAAACCTGGAGTTTCTAATTTTTCCACAAATCAATTTGGGGGCTTGCATGCTTTTATTTTTCGGTCAAAAAAAACTTGTGAATATAATTCACAAGCTGAGTAGTTGATTCATGATATCAATAATTTAACAACACTCTATTCAGTAAGATATTTACAAATTATCCCTTACTTAAATTTGCTTTAAATTGTGTTAAACACCTCAGACTGTTCTGATAGATGTTTTAGCATCCCCTTAGTGCTTACAAAGTAGGGGAAACGGTAAAAACCCTACACCACTTCAATCAGCCAGGGATAAGTTTATATTTTTTTATGTGAGATGCACAATCGGCCACTTCCTTGACACCGTTCTCCTTAGGAAAGTGATAAGCAGGACAAACAGCATAACACCTGCACCGAATAAAGGGTATTAACAAGAGATTTATGTTGTTACCCTATACTCTTTAATTTTGCAAGAAAAAAAGAAAACTGTATTGTATTTGACAGAAAAATTTACATTTTGTTTAAATTTTCTATTTGTCGTAGTTGATATTGTTGTTTATTGAATAGCTTTTGTTCTGGGGTGAGGAAATTAGAATCAATGGGGGGTCGCATATCCCACTGCAACTCAGCCAAGACTAATAAACTAATCCCCATAATTAATCCAGTGGTAAGAAACTGCCATCCACCACAGTAAGGCAAAAGGACAAGCCCCCCCAGATGAATCCCTGTCATCAATAAAAAAGCACGCGATCGCACTCCCCAGGCGGTCAATAAATACCCAATAGCAGTCACACCTAGCCATAAAGGACATAGGTTCATTAATACGGCTCCCCAACCGAGAAAAATACCCAAATCAGTTATCGCCACACCAGCACACATTAAACCAACCCAAGAATATATCAACCAGCGCAAATTTTCTACATTTACCCAAAACCACGTCAGCATTACCATCGCAACTGTAGCGATCGCTGTCAGTACAGACCAGCCAATTGCTTGTTGATACCAGCTAATAGGGAGAAATTGCGCTGTGATAAAAATACCCGCACAAATCAGACCCCACAGGATAAATACCTGATCTATCCGGGTATAAAAGCCTGAAAATAAACTGATATTGCCAATTTTCCATTCCAGGCGCAACAAACCTTGTAAATCTTGAAAATCTAACGCTTCTTGCTTTTGACGAAGTAGTGCTTGGGAGGGATAAGAGACTGTCATTCAGATAATATTACTAACTTTATATTTAAGTAGGTT
>NZ_FYBH01000235.1 GCF_900185595.1 Calothrix rhizosoleniae SC01 | reverse complement strand
ACAGGCTACAGTCAACCCCAACCCATGATTAATTTGAATCCAACTCAACAATCAAATACGGGGTATATTCAATCAGGGTTGAAGCAAAAGCAGCAAATGCCTACTCAGACATTACCTCAAGTTACATCACCATCAACAAATCAACGTATTCCTCGACCGAATAATTATGACAATACAGTATGGGAACAGTTGATTCCGCGATCGCAGTACAATCAGATTCAAGAACAGTCTAATGGTAATAATTAAAACTATTGAATTAACTATTGCAACTTAGGTAATCCCATTCATTTTGAGATTTATATTGTCAAATTAAGTAGTATCATGAAACGATAGTAATTACTCACTGTAATTAGGCATGTAGTATACCCCACATAAAAATTGCCTTGAGTTGGCAACTTTTCACAGAAAATTACCAATCATGCAATTTACCTAAAATCGTTTTGATTATGACTATGGATTTGACAGTTGAAAATTTAGCACTTATAGATGATCGCTTATCTCAGCGTCACATAGACCTCGATCCTAGTGGCTATTTTATTATTTACCTAGATCGAGAAGCTAGTCTAATTTGTGCCAAGCATTTTACTAATGTAATTAATGATAATGGTTTATCTGTTGATCCAGACACAGGAAAAGTAATTCCTGCTCGAGGAAAAGTACAACGAACTCACACTAAAATTTTTAGTGGTAGAACTGCTAAGGAATTATGCGTAGAGATATTGGAAAAAACTGAGCCTTGTCCATTGACAATGTTAGATCATGCAGCTTATTTAGGTAGAGAATTTACCAAAGCGGAAATGGCTTTAGTCAAGGGGGAGGAGTATATACAAGATTGAAAAAGTAAGGGAGATGATTTGTTTATTCATCACCCTGATACCATGCAAAAACTTGACAGTTAAGAGAAAATTAATTTTCTCTTAACCATATTTTGACTATTTACATAGTAGCAAAAATATAATGGCTATTTTTAATAAAATTATTGAAATCAAAACAAATACAGGTATTAACATTCACAATATTACTCCACAAATTCAAGATTTAATTACATCAACACCAATCAAAAATGGTCAAACTTTAATTTTTTCTCGCCACACAACCACTGCATTAGCTATTAATGAATATGAGGAAAGATTATTAAAAGATATTCAAGTATATTTACGTAAATTGGCACCAGAATCAGACCGCTATTTACATAATGACCTGCATTTAAGGCCAAATATTCCTCCAGATGAACCTATGAATGCTCACTCTCATCTGATGGCGATAACTATGAGTAGTAGTGAGGTGATTCCCATTGTGGATGGTAAGTTAGCCTTGGGAACTTATCAGTCGGTGTTGTTTTTTGAATTAGATGGACCAAGAAATAGGACTGTATTTTGTCAATTTTCTGGGGAAGGGTAAGTTGCTTTGATAAGCTCTGTTTTACCCTAGTGATCTGTCCCATAAAATATGATAAGAACTATAAGTCCCCGTCTAATAGTAAAAGTAATATAAATATGACTATAAAATTAGCCATCATAACTAATGGGACAGACAGCTAGATTCTGCAGGTCTAAATAAATATTTCTCTATTGTTTTTAATCCTACACTTCCTATCCTCTAATTTAGTGAGTTTACCATAATTGACATTCACAAACAAAAATCATTCATAAGTTTCTTGTACTTGATCTATGTCAGCTATAAGTTTTTCAGCTAGCATTTTTACATTGGGTTCTTTTAGTAAACTACGATGATTACCAGGAACAAACTGAATTTCTATGTCACCATTCAATAAATTACCCCAACCCATCTTGGGAAACAAGAAAGAATAAAATTTGCTTTTCTGACAGGCAAAAAGAACTACTTTCCCAGAGTAGGTTGGGAGAATATAGTTTTTAACTGTCGATCTAAGTATTGTTTTGCAATTTTCTTGATTATGGGAACTTTTGATGTGTGATTGGACAGGTTTTTGATTGTTTTTATTCCTAGGAAATTTAGAAATTATTTCGTAAATATTTCGCTTTCCCAGTTCAAAAAAATAGGTTAATTTTTCAGGAAATTTCATTTGCTCACATTTACCACTATGAAACTCCATATAGGAAACTATACGTCTATAAATGCGATAAAAACCTACTGAACCACCTGTTTCTATCAGAGCTAACATCGCCACTTCTTCCCCTTTTGCTTTGAGTTGTTTAGCAATCTCCAAAGCCAGCAAACCACCAAAGCAATATCCCCCTATTAGGTAAGGCCCTGTTTGCTGTACACTCATTATTTCCTCAACGTAAAGACTCCCTAAGCGTTTAATGTATGTAGTGGGGTTCTCTATCCCCCCATAACTTTCACCATAAGGAAGGAAATAGACTGGTTGCTGATGATCTAAATGATAATGAAGATCCCAACCCAGATAGAAAAAGGTAACTTAGAGTTGGAACTACCTGGTTGAATTTCTACAATCAATGAGCGAGATCCTACCCTGGGCTGATTCAAATGGGCAGTGAAAGCTAAAAGTGTACGATACTCATAATCTGAAAGTTGAGGAACTATCTGGGAAGTAGTGGTATTGAGTACTGGTTGGGATGTTTTTACTGACTCTGAGGTTTCTTCTTGGCGAAGAATGTTAGCTAGTTGCTCAACTGTGTTTAACTGAGAGAGAGCTACCAAGGGTAGTTTTTTATGGAAGGCTGTTTCTATTTCAGCAACTAGACGTACAGCTAATAGTGAATGTCCCCCAAGATTAAAGAATTTGCTCTTTACACCAATGGGGTGAATACCTAAAACTTTTTCCCAAATTTTTGTCAGTTTCATTTCCAATTCATCACGAGGACTGACAAAAGTTTCTTGTTGTTCTTGCTTGGTATCCTCAGGTGCTGGTAATGCACACCGGTCTACTTTACCGTTGGGTGTTAAGGGTAGGGTATCTAAAGTGACAACAACACTGGGTACCATATATTCTGGTAGTTTCTGCTTGAGAAAGTGACACAAGTCAGTAAGAATAGGTGTTTGGTCTTGTTCGGGAATCACATAGGCAACAAGGCGTTTGTAATCAGGAATATCTTCCCTGGCAATAACTACAACCTCCCTTACTTGTGGATGTTCTGCCAGCAGTGCTTCAATTTCCCCAAGTTCTATACGGAAACCACGAATCTTGACTTGGTTGTCAATGCGACCAATAAATTCTATATTACCGTCAGATAAGTAGCGAACTAAATCCCCAGTTTTATAAAGGCGAGCTTCAGGTTTATTACTAAAGGGGTTGAGAATGAATTTCTCTTCCGTCAACTCTGGACGATTCAGGTAACCTCGTGCAAGACCATCACCACCAATGTACAATTCTCCAGGAACTCCTATTGGTGCTGGCTGTAGGTGGGAGTCCAAAATATAAAACTGGGTGTTAGTAATTGGACAACCAATGGGGATAGTTGTAGCACCCTCTGTTATTTCCTGCACCAAGTACCAGGAAGAGAAGGTAGTACTTTCTGTCGGTCCATAAACATGAATTAATTGCTGTGGAGGTGCTTCTTGGTGTACCTTTTTCACCCATCTAGGATCAACTGCTTCTCCACCAAACAGAAGGTATCGTAGATTTTTAAATGCTTGTGGAACCAGGCTTGCTAACTGATTAAATAAAGCTGTCGTTAGAAATAATACGCTGATTTTTCTGTCACAAATATAGTCTGCAAAGTCGTGAGGGGAAAGAAGTATATTCTTGGAAATACCCACCAGCATCGCTCCGTGAAGTAGTGCGCCCCAGATTTCAAAGGTAGCTGCATCAAAAGAAGCGTTGGAGGCTTGAGCAATTCTATCCTGAGATTCTATGTTTATATAGTTGGTGTTGAATACCAGTCGGTTGATAGCCCGATGAGGAACGGCGACTCCCTTCGGTTTTCCCGTAGAGCCAGAAGTATAAATTACATAACTG
>NZ_FYBH01000190.1 GCF_900185595.1 Calothrix rhizosoleniae SC01 | reverse complement strand
CTTAGTTCCAATTCCGCAGAAAATTTCCACTTATATTTTGTTTGAAATTTACAAAATTTTACTTTTACCCGTTTGGGCGAGTTATACCATTTTCAATTTGGAATTTTGGACTGTGAAAGAGCTACTACATAAGGTTTGCTTTCTTTCCATCTGTCGCAATCATTTTTTAAATTGGGATTAGATGATTTCATCACTTAATTCACATTTAAAAGAACTAAGTATTCTCTGAGTCAAAAATCAAAACAATGAATATAGTATGATTTGAGACTTAATATTTTTGTGATTACTTAAGGAAAATTGCTGATGAGATTAGTGCTGTTAGCAAGTATAGGGATTTTATTCACAATATTTGTGGTGTTAGAAATAGGATTGAGATGGTTTTTTGGCTTCGGTAATCCCTTAATTTATATTACTGATCCACATATTGGTTATTTATTAGCACCCAATCAGCAAACACGGCGTTTTGGGAATCGCATCCAAATTAATCAGTATTCTATGCGAACTGCTCCCATTGCCAAAAAGCCATCATCTTCCAGCTTACGGGTATTACTTTTAGGAGACTCCATTGCCAATGGTGGTTGGTGGACAGATCAAACGAACACCATTTCTAGTTTAATGAGCAGCTCTCTATCTGCAAATTACCAAGATAAATTTCTGGGTGTGGAAGTTTTGAATGCATCAGCTAATTCTTGGGGTCCGAGAAATGAATTGGCTTATTTACAGCATTTTGGTAATTTCCATTCCCAGGTGGTAGTACTATTAATCAATACTGATGACTTATTTGCGACTGCACCCACCTCTCTTCCTGTAGGACGCGATCGCAACTACCCGGCTAAAACCCCTCCTTTAGCATTATTAGAAGTATTTCAGCGTTATGTAATTAAGCAAAAACCTATCCCCGAATTGCAAGCCGTTCATCAAGAAGGGGGGGATAGGGTTGGTGTAAATTTAGACGCGATCGGCAAAATTCACGCCTTAACCAATCAACAGAACTGCCAATTAATATTGGTGATGACTCCCTTATTAAGAGAAATTGGCAAACCTGGACCTCGTGATTATGAAATTAAAGCCCGTCAGCGACTAACCGAATTTACCCAATCTCGACATATTGCCTACATAGATTTTTTGCCCATATTTAATTCTTATCCAGACCCAAAAGCTTTATACCATGACACAATTCATCTCAATTTATCAGGTAATCAACTAGTAACAAATACAATTACGCAAAAATTGGTGAAATGCCCCATCTCTGTATATTAGTCCTTCTGGGGTAAGGGCTCAGACCCCTCACTGACTTGCTAATTGGTTTATTTCAGACACCGCATATCCTTAAATTGTATTTGTTTTTGTATTTTCAATTACAGTTTTTCAGACTGTGAAAAATCCTTACTAATACCGAATAAATTTTTGATAAAGTATCCGGAATTATCTAATTATCTGAGTCTAAGTTTTATAAGTGATGAATCAAAAAACAAAATATGGTGGGGACTAAATTGGATATTAGCGATCACAACCTTCTATACTCAACTTTTACTGACTGCAATTATACCGGTGGAACAATTGGAGAACCCCAGCACAGGCTTTAGGGGAACTCCTCTGACAAGAGGCGTGTCAGTCTGGGACAGGAAACCTGTCTACAATGGTGACTTACTTTTTCCCCTTGCGGTACTAGGGATTGTACAGAAATTAGATAACTGACCAAAATTGGATATTTAACCATGAACTCCTCTTCATCTTCCAGAGTTGAGGGAGAGCGGAAATATAGAAATGACCAGCAATCTCCCACGGTAAGTGCAAGTATTATCAAATTTTTGCGGATATTTGCCGGAGATTCTGGTCAAATATCTCAGTTAAGTGATTTTTGGCTGGTAGATGAGTTCCAATTGGGTGATGATTTGGTCAGTTATAGCCTAGATGGCTCAATGGAAGACAGTAATCGCTTTTTGTATCTTATTGGTGAAGGTAAAGTTAGAATTGTTGCATTTGACCCTACCCTGGAACGGCAAGTATCCACACAATTATTATTAGCAGAACAAAATTTTGGTACTGACCATTTACTTTATCATCAACCATTATCATATCAAGCGATCGCAGCAACATCTGGTTGGGTAGCAAAATTGCCAATATCCATACTCCAGCAATGGTTACAAGAATTTTCCTATCTAGAAGAATTGTTACATCAAACCGTAAGCGAGCGGCAAAAACTAATTTTCTTCAAAACCCAGACAGAATTGCGATCGCAAACTAGTCGTACCCTATTTCAAATCTTACCCCACCTAGAAAAAATTACTATTAATGCTGGCTCATCTTTATCTGTCATTACTCCTCCATCCCAAGGACGATTTTGGCTGATTGATGGTATTACCACTACCTCCTTACAAATAGGAGAAAGTTGGGGATATAGCGATGATACTTTCCTTGAAGGTGTGGCAACAACAGATTTGTCAGTCTATCACCTACCATCAGCATATTGTGAGCAAACAATCATAGGGGTAAAAAACAACAATGTGAGTACCCTGCCCACCCCATTGACTTCACCAGCATTACAACCAACATTACCTGCACCAATAGCCAATGCCAACAAACTAGTCCCTCATGAAGGTTTGCACACAACCAAGATTGAAAATACCTCTTACCGACTCCCGACTCCCGATTCCCCACTCCCCATTTTCAACTTAGAGAATTCAGAAACCACCACTACCAAAGTTGAAATTCCATCTACCCAAACACGGCATCACCGACGACTAATCCCTAAACTATGGCATTCCTATCCATTTGTACAGCAGCAAACTAATTCCGATTGTGGTGCAGCTTGTTTAGCCATAATTAGTAGATATTGGGGTAAACGCTTTAGTCTCAACAGCCTATGCCGTTTAGCAAGGGTAGATGAAACCGGTAGTTCCTTAGCAGGTTTATTAACAGCTGCCACAAGTTTAGGGTACGAAAGTTTAGCAGTCAAAGGTTCTTTGAGTGAATTAGCATCCCTAGCTAATCCTTGGATTGCCCATTGGCAAGGAATACATTATGTTGTAGTTTGGCAAGTATTAGAGAATCATGTGTTGATTAGTGATCCAGCTATTGGTAAGCGATCGCTAACAGTTAAGGAATTTATCGATAATTGGACAGGATATGCTCTGATTCTGGAACCAACACAACAGTTAGATGCCCAACCCAATGAAAAAATCTCTCTACATGGTTTTTGGCAAGGATTACAACATTATCGTTATTTAATCGGACAAATTGTCTTTGCCTCCCTATTGATGCAAGTATTTGGCGTACTTGCACCCTTACTCACACAGATTGCCATCGATCATGTATTACCTGACAAAAACTTGGTAATTCTCAACATTTTTACTGTTGGTTTCCTCTGTTTTGGTATCTGGCAAATTAGCCTAAAAGCAGTACGCCAATATCTGCTGGACTATTTTGCCCAACGCATGGATATCTCATTGCTGGGGGGGTTTGTGAATCATCTATTGCGCTTACCTTGGCAATTTTTTATCTCCCGTCCCCTCGGAGATATAATTGGTTGCGCCCAAGAAAATCGCAAAATCCAAATATTTCTCACTCGCCAAGCTGTGAGCATGAGCTTGGACTTAGTCATGACGATTATTTGTGTGGGACTATTAACATACTATAATTGGCAACTAACCTTATTTTTATTAATTATAATTTTAGCGATCGCTTGTTTGAGTGTAGCAGTCAGCCCATTACGTAAAAGGGTCTTGAGAGAATTGTTTCAGGCATCAGCTCAACAAAATTCATCCATTATTGAAACTATTACAGGCATTCATACCATTAAAACTGCCGCAGCTGAACTATCAGTGCGTTGGCATTGGGAAGAAAGATTTGCAAATATGGTTCAGGTGCGATTTCGGGGGCAAAAACTGGTCAATAATCTCCAATTAGCCAGTTCCTTAATCAAACATTTAGGCACCACAGGAATATTATGGTGGGGTGCAAGGTTAACGATGAGTGGACAAATGACAATAGGGCAATTTGTCGCTTTCAATATGTTGATGGTAAATGCGATTAACCCTTTTTTGGCATGGATTGGATTGTGGGATGAATGGCAAGAAATATTAATATCCCTAGAACGGGTGCAAGATGTTTGGAGTACAGCAACGGAAGAAAATCCCCAACAGCCCTTAACTGTGTTGCCTTCTATACAAGGTGTGATCAATTTTGTCAATGTTAGTTTTCGCTATCATGCCACAGATAAGGATAATATCCTCAACAATATCTCCTTTACAGTCCAACCCCAACAAACCATAGGTATTTTAGGTTCTAGTGGTTCTGGAAAAACAACTTTAGTTAATTTATTAACTGGTTTGCACCCTCCCACTTCCGGACAAGTTCTGATTGATGGCTATGATATCCGCTATTTATCTCCCCACTCCTTACGCAGTCAACTGGGTGTAGTTTCTCAAGAATGTTTGTTATTTTCAGGAACGATTTTTGATAACATTACCCTTTATAATTCCCAATTTACGTGGGAACAGGCGATCGCAGCAGCAAAACTAGCTAATGCCCATGAATTTATTCAAGCTTTACCCCTAGGTTATAAAACTCTAGTGGGAAAGGGAGGGGTTACTCTTTCTGGAGGACAAAAGCAGAAAATTGCTATTGCTCGGGCTCTAATTGGCAAACCACAAATGTTGATTTTCGATGAAGCTACTAGTTCTTTAGATGCTAAGTCAGAGCAGGATTTGCAAAGAAATTTAAAACACTTCAACTGTACAAAATTTATCGTCAGCCATCGTCTTTCCAGTCTCCGCCATGTCGATTATATATTTGTCCTCAATAGAGGTATGCTCATCAAACAAGGAACTCATGAGCAACTAACAGGGATTAATGATGGTTATTGTAATTTAATTCAGTAACAATTTTGCTCTTGAAAATAATTGACTAGTACCCCAAGGCAAAAGTTAAGAATATTACAGTGTAGGCTTTAACTATTTTAAATGCTTGGGTTAAGTAATACCAATTCTCCAAAATAAAACTACATATGGACAGCAGGGGGGCAGGGAGCAAGGAGTAGGGGGAGAATTATCTGTAGCTAGGATTTAGAGAAATAGTATAAGTTGGCACAGTACAACCAAGCTATGTGAAGAAGAGGAAACAAGCCTAAAACCCTTGTTAACCCTCCCTCTGACTTATCCAAACGATAATTTTTTATGCAGAACTACTTGTAGCGCTACGTAATTAGGGCACGGACATTGCTGAATTAGCAAACCTATAAAAAGTAAACTTATTACTTACACTAAATCCCGTTCCCATACCCTCTGATTCAAAATGACCTGAATTACGATTGAAAGTGGATTTAGCTAATTTTGATCAACAGGTTGTGACGACCAGATTGGGTATTATTACTTATTACGCCAATTTAAATAATGTTTGCGACAGATAAATTATTCCTAGGGGTTTAGTAATGCTAAATCTCTACCCAATTGATATTACTTATTACTTGCGCATAGGGCTAAAAAGCATTGCAGGCCAAAAATATGACCGATGCCATATCTAGGTGCTGTATTGTATATACCCACCAGAGAAAATATGTATTATTTGTGGTGAGCAACCCATCTGCATCGATTTGCTGAAACCTCAAATTATTGCTCATCAAGGTGAGCTATTGCCTGGGATGCAGGATACTAATTTATTTGATTCATTTTAAATTTAATATTTAATTTATCTAGATACAAGCTAAATTCATTAAACTTTTAAACTATCTTGAATGAATCTTAACAAGAATACGTAAGTACAAATATTGCAACTTGATACATAGCAATATATAATAATATTAATTAGAACTATTTGTGTAATTTGTTCAATAGAATTTATTTAAAATTAAATACTTTAAATATATATTATTTTTCGATGCGACTAATTCATGAATACTTCAGCAACAATCATCCCAAAGTCTTGCTAGAAAAGGCTTGAGGATATTAAAATTTTTAGGTAATGATTGATTTACATTACATTTAATTGATATAATTTTTTATATAAAAACCTGACAGATATTGAATCAATTAACATTAAAATACAACAAATACAACTATATATTTTATTTTTCATTGTTTACTAAAGCTACGGATAAGGGGTTTAACCCCCTGTTTACTCCCTTAAGGCGTAATACGTAGAATTATTTCAGAGGAAATAAAAATATCGAAATAATCACGCAAATCGACAAAAAGAATGGTAGAATTGACAGGTAACATTAAATTAATAAAATAGTATAAAGACTAATGTTATCATTGATGAGTCAAGATAACTTTTGAACTCGTCAGCGTAATCAACAGAGTGCTTATACATAACAACTTCTAAAAAAATAGTATTCAAAATTACTATTCTATCGGGGCTAGACTAATTAAATTTAGGAGTTGCAAAAATTTTTAGCGGGTAGAATTGCATCTACCAATAGCCGAACGGAGACATTGCTGTGTTATTTATAACGACACAGCATCAAGAAATTTTCGTATAGGTTACTACCTTTGCAAAACTACAGCCCAGCAATCAATATATTCAGTAAACAATACTGAATAAAAATACAGAGAGCATCTAGATGATTGCACTTGGGCAGTAAACAGACTTCTTTACCAAAAGTCTGGTTTCTGTTTATAGGTTAGCTAATGGAAAGAATCATCAGGTCTTATATAGTCGGAACCTTTAATCAATCAGGAAACTCAATGGTGAGAAACAACAAATCTCATCTTGGGTATAATCCACCTCCAAAAAAAGTTTCAATTTGTGGGGCAGTTGAGACTAATATAAATACAATAGCCAAAAATCAACCAACTGCAATCTCTACAACCCAGCAGACAGAATTTAATAATCAAAGCAACTGTTCTCAATCATTGCAGATGTTACTAGATAAAAGACCTTCAATGCTAGTTTATTTGGTCTTTTTGGCTAGTACATGTTTTTTGACTGCATTGATGATTTGGTTATGGAAAGGGAAAATTGTAGAAGTTGCTCGTATTCAGAATATACTCTTTTCTCCAGTGACATTAGAAAAATATAAATCTGTAAATAAAGACAAATTCTCTAGTCTTAATCTTCCAGAGAATAAACAAATAAAATTAGGAAAATTGATACCTGATCATGTCATAATCAAGGCTAATACCTCTGAGCGACTAGTTAATTTCTTCCAAAAAGATATGCCTATACAAATAGAAGTTGGAACTACTCAAATGATGAAATCAGGTATTATTTATGGAGAAATAAATTCTATTTTTCCGGATACTGAATCAAATAATCAGAATATTTTCTTTTATCAAATAGAAGTTGCTTCACAACGGATATATCCTATGAATAAGAGTCAATACATAGCTTTATCTACAGAACAAAAAATCACAACTAAGATGAAGCGTTATTACAGTATTTCTGAGATATTTGCAGCAAAGATAAATTAATTAAATAAAGAACTAACAGTAGTTGAGAGAAATAGATTTAGGCAGAAAATAGATTCAAAATTTATCCAATTAATTTCAATTAGTTTATTGTTCCTAAATAAAACACAATTATGCATCAAAATCATTCTGGAATTAATAGTAAGTTAGACCAAGCAATTCATCCTGAACAATTTGATCAACTAGTCGAGGCCATTTTGGCAGGTAAATATTCCTGGGCTTGTGTATTAATGTTGCGTTTTGCAGGATATAACCCTTTACATTATATTCCTTATCGTACTTATAATAGATTGCTTAAGGAGAACTCTCGTACAAAAAATAATCAGCCAAAACAGACAGGAAATATCAACCCTATCTCTGAAAAAAATTCTACCAATAATCTATCTTCTGGTTGCCTCAATAAAATTAAAGATATTGCATACTTAGAAGTAGTAGGTAAAAATAAAAATGAGATTCGTGGTGGTCATTTAGATCAATGGCTATCAACACAAGTTCATGAATATCAATCTATTAAATCTGAGTTAGAAGTGGGGAATAAACAAGATTTATCACTAAATTACGATAAATTTTACTAAAAATAATTTATGGAAATATTCTATTTATATAGATTTCCATGAATAAATTTATCTTATTCCTCCTCCATTGACTGAAAAAAGTTGAGTCAAGGGGAGGAACATTTTGTTATGTAGAAGATCTAATTATCATATCCGCTAAAATATAGCAATCATAAATCATAAGCCCTGCGAGCAGGCTATGTCCATTTACGACAAGTTAAATACTCGACTTTTCCGACAATTCGGGGATCTGAGCCTTTTATGGATTTATTTGGTCAAGTGCACGATGTGAGTAATATGCTTACGAAACCCATAAAATGTGATTTTGATAGAAGAAAGGGGAATAATAAATAATACATAATACATATTTTATATGTATATTTCCAATATTTCCTATGATGTCAATTAATATAAGCATCTCCAGCCATTATTTAAGTTTTATCATTTGCAATTCAAGACGCTTGTACCATCAGCTATTTAAACATCCATCCCAGATTATCACTGCAACAGTTGTACTTACTCTATTACTATTTTTCCCTCAAGCTTGGATGACTTTACAAGCCTATGAAAACTTCAATAGCATTATCCAGCATGAATTGCGACTCCAAGCACTGAGTGACAAAATTACCTATCTTGATGAAGTCCTAACCATGTCAGCACGTATGAATGCGGCTACTGGTAATAGTTTTTGGGAAAAAAGATATCGTCAATTTGAACCCCAGCTTGATGCTGCAATTAAAGAATCCATTAAACTGGCTCCAGATGCTTATAACAGTGAAGATGCGAAAAAAACTGATGCAGCCAATATAAAGTTAGTGAAAATGGAGTATCGCTCCTTTGACTTCGTTAGCAGAAATCAACAGCAAGCTGCACAAACACTATTGTCAAGTTCCGCATATCAAACTGAAAAACAAAAATACGCTGATGGTGTAAATAGAAGAAATCTAGCAATCGCTCAACAAATCCAAACAAAAGTTATAGACTATCGGCAACAGTTGTTTTGTTCAAGTTTTGTTGCAGTCACAAGTTTAATAATGCTTGTTCCTGCATGGCTCATGGTGTTACGGTTATTACAAGGATATTTACAGGCACGAAAAATTGCCCAAACTGCACTAGAAGAAACAAATCAAAAATTAGAGATTCGCGTTCAAGAAAGAACACAAGAATTAAATGAAAAAAATTCCTATTTACAACGAACTCTCGAAGAAATTCAAATTATCCAATTACAGCTAATTCAAACTGAAAAAACATCTGCTTTGGGCCAGATGGTAGCAGTTATTACCTATGAAATCAACAATCCCTTAAGTTTTTTTGAGGAGAATATTGACTCTATTCTGGCATACATGCAAGATTTGCTGAAACTACTACGACTCTATCAACAATATTATTCCGAACCCCCACAAGCAATTCAAGCACACATCAAAGCCATTAAACTAGATTTTTTCCAGGACGACTTTATGGAACT
>NZ_FYBH01000327.1 GCF_900185595.1 Calothrix rhizosoleniae SC01 | reverse complement strand
CCAACCTACTTAGTTGGTGAGATTGCTTCCTTCCGCTCCGCGACTATCGCAATGACATGCAGACTATCTTTGAAAGCAACTTGGTATCAAAATCGGATGGCTGCGGGATAATCTTTATTTTTTATTAAATAAATAGACATAAATCTATGCAATTAATTTAAATTTACAAGTAATGTCATGATTACTTGACTGTTTTGAATTAATTAACATTGGATTACGGTACGCTTCATCATATATAAATTAAGAAAATTATTCATTTCCGATCTCATAAATTGGTCTCAATATATAGAATAACAGATGCGATAAACCATAGATAACAAGAATTTGAGTTCAGGAAGAGAAGCTTATACCATTTTTAATTTTATATTTTAGACTTCGTCGTGAGCGCTCAGTCAAAAGATTGTGGATTGTGTAAGACTTACTGCATAAGCTTTTTCTCCTTTCCATCTGTGGCCAACAAAAATAAAATTGGTATTATTTGTTTGATTAATTGATAGAGAATTTAATCCCTGGGAATTTAGTTCAGATAGCTCCTATACAAGAAGCATTTTCAATTTTCCTCCATGAGATACTTGAATATCCATCAACAAAGTGTTCATAAATAAAATCAAAATATCCTAGATGTTCTCATAGTTGATATTCGAGAAAATACATAGATAAATCAAATCATCATGGTACAAAAATATTGATGGTTGCCATAATTGGTCGCGAATAAATGATATAATTAAAAATAAATAAAAATTAATTAAACTTTTGCCATAGTTAAGGTGTGTGGGGAAAAAGAAAAATTGGCATTTAACCATACTGTGTGAAAAAGAAAGAAACAAACAATGGAACCCGGAAATAAACGACATATTGCCTTGATTTCAGTTCATGGAGATCCGGCAATTGAAATAGGGAAAGAAGAAGCTGGTGGGCAAAACGTGTATGTGCGTCATGTGGGCGAGTCACTAGCGAGATTGGGATGGCAAGTGGATATGTTTACGCGCAGGGTAAACTCAGAACAAGATAAGATCGTCAACCATCATCCCAACTGTCGCACAATCCGTTTAGAAGCTGGTTCTACAGAATTTGTGCCACGGGATCGTATTTTTGAATACCTACCGGAATTTGTGAACAATCTGCTGGAATTCCAACAAGAAAATGGGATTACATATCCGTTGATTCATACAAATTATTGGCTGTCGGGGTGGGTAGGAATGCAACTGCAGGAAATGCAAGGAAGCAAGCTGGTTCATACATATCATTCCTTAGGGGTAGTCAAGTACAACACAATTAAGAAAATACCTGCGATCGCCAATATGCGGTTGGCAATAGAAAAACAAGTATTAGAAACAGCACATACGGTTGTGGCAACTAGTCCTCAGGAACAAGAACACATGCGATCGCTTGTTTCCACCAAAGGTAATATTGATATTATTCCCTGTGGGACGAATATTCACTTGTTTGGTGGTGTGGATAGGCAAGAAGCGAGGGCACAGTTGGGCATTGATCCCCAAACCAAACTAGTTTTATACGTAGGGCGTTTTGATCCCCGTAAAGGTATAGAAACCCTAGTCCGTGCCATCGGTAAATCTCAGTTGCGCCAATCGGAAAACATGCAATTGATTATTGGTGGTGGTAGTCGTCCTGGTCATAGTGATGGGAAGGAACGCGATCGGATTGAGAAAATAGTTGGGGAATTAGGTATGGGTGAAATGACACAGTTTCCCGGTCGTCTGAGTCAAGAAATTCTCCCGACTTACTACGCAGCTGCCGATGTTTGCGTTGTTCCTAGCCATTACGAACCTTTTGGATTAGTGGCAATTGAAGCTATGGCAAGTCGGACTCCAGTAGTAGCTAGTGATGTGGGTGGACTTCAGTTTACCGTTGTCAATGAAGAGACTGGTTTATTAGCACCACCTAAGGATGCAGATGCTTTTGCTGTGGCAATTGACCGGATTTTGAGCGATCCACAATGGGGCGATAAATTGGGTATGGCAGGCAGGAAAAGGGTTGAAAGTAAGTTTAGCTGGCATGGGGTAGCAGCTCAGTTGTCGGAATTATATACGCAAATTTTGCAACCAGTAGCTAAAGAAGTGGTGTTATTGGCTTGAGCCTCACAATCAAACTGAGGTTCATAAGATGTGTAGGCTGGGTTTCACTTCGTTCTACCCAGCCTACATTTTATTACTCGGCGTTCGCTTATTTTGAAACTCTAAGTTGAATTAAAGCTTTAATTTAAAAGGAAAAAGGCAATTCCTAAGTAAGCGGTCATATAGAAGTAATATTTGACACTTTGCTAAAAGGCTCCCAGAAGCGCCTATTTAACCCTC
>NZ_FYBH01000079.1 GCF_900185595.1 Calothrix rhizosoleniae SC01 | reverse complement strand
CTTAATGGAAATAATTTTTTCAACTTTATCGATGAGGATGGTATTTCTGCTTACTCCTTTCAACATGACCAAACAAAAAATATTTTGGGTTTATTGAGGAAGGGAGAAATAAAAAAAATATTTGATTGCCAACCTGAATGTTGTATTGTTCCTCTTTCTGATGATCACTACGGCTCTAATGATGGCATTTCATATCATGAACTAAAACGACCCTATGCTATTTATAATTGGGAGGCTCTTTTTCATTCTGCTGCTTTATTAGCTGATAATTTATCTAAATCTCAACGCTTTGAAGAAGCAATGCAATGGTGGCATTATATTTTTGATCCGATCAATGTCCAGGGAGATATAAAAAATGTCTGGAGATTCTTACCCTTTCAAGAAGAGACAGACTGCAAAAATGTCCTACAAAAAATATTTGATCGCCTCGATCCCAATACTCCAGATGATGAAATTACGGAATGGCGGGAAAAACCATTCCAACCCCACGTTATTGCTAGATCGCGCCCAACTGCTTACATGAAGTGGGTAGTGATGAAATATATTGACAACCTTATCGCTTGGGGTGATTCCTTGTTCCGTCAAGATACAATTGAATCGATTAACCAAGCTACTCAACTGTATATTTTAGCAGGTCATATCCTAGGTCCTCGCCCTGAGATTATTCCTAAACGTGGTAACATCCAGCCAAAATCTTATTTGGACTTAGTAGATGAATGGGATGCCTTTTCTAATGCGATGGTTGATTTGGAATTAATATTTCCCTTTAGCAATCAAATTGAAACACCAACTATTTCTGATGGTGAACCACACTATATAAATATCTACGGCTTTGCTACCACATTGTATTTTTGTATTCCTGATAATCCGAAATTATTAGAATACTGGGATACCGTTGCCGATCGCCTTTTCAAAATTCGTCACTGTCTCAATATTGAAGGCATTTTTAGAAAACTCAACCTATTTGAACCACCAATCGATCCAGCTTTATTGGTACAAGCTGCGGCACAAGGTCTGAGTATTGGTAGTGTACTCAATGACCTCAGTACACCCATGCCCAATTACCGTTTTAATTATCTGCTAGCCAGAGCTTTAGAAGTGACTTCGGAAGTTAAATCTTTGGGAAGTGCATTGTTATCTGCTCTAGAAAAGAAAGATGGGGAAAGTCTTTCACTATTGCGATCGCGCCATGATACCAATATTCAAACATTGATGATGGAAGTGAGGGAAAAACAATTAGAGGAAGCGCAAAAGACAAAAGAAAGTTTAGAAGAAAGTAGAAAATCTCCCGAACATAGATTTGGTTATTTTACAAGTCTAATAGATGGTATTCAACTTCCTCCAGAAAAAGATCAGGAATTTTCACTATTACAAAAACCTATCTCAAAGTTGTCTGAAGATAGGGATCTCTCGGAGCTATCATTGAATACTTATGAAAAAGAGGATTTGGATAAAGCTAGCGAGGCAAAAGACAGGCAAAAAAAAGTTGGAATTGTTGAAACTCTGGCTAGTATTCTTCATATAATTCCTAATCTAAAGATTGACATTGAACCTTTAGGAGTTGGAAGTGGATTTGACTTTGGTGGCCCAATGTTAGGAAATGCGTCTCAAGCTGCTGCTAGAGGTCTCCAAATTGAAGTCAATAAATTGAATTATGAGTCTGGTAGGGCTGGCAAGAAAGCTGGATTTCTACGTCAATTGCAGGATCGAATATATCAAGCAAATCTTGCTGGACTGGAAATCAAGCAAATTGACAAACAAATTACTACTCAAAATATCAGAATTGAACTAGCTCAACTAGAAATTGAAAATCACCAAGTACAAATCGATCAAACAAAAGAAGTCGAAGAATTCATTCGCACAAAATTTTCCAATGAACAACTTTATCAATGGATGAGCGACCAACTTCGGGATTTGTATTATCAAGCTTACTCCTTTGCCTATGACTTAGCTAAGAAAGCAGAAAAAGTTTATCGGTTTGAAATGGGTCTTTCTACTTCAGATTTTGTTAAGTTTGGTTACTGGAATAGTTCTAAAGAAGGGTTTTTGGCTGGTGAGCAACTCTATTTAGCTTTGAAACAGCTAGAAAATGCTTACATCGAAGCCAAGCCACATGATTATGAAATTACTAAACACATTTCCCTTCAACAACTCAATCCCTTGGCTTTGATTCAATTGAAAGAACAAGGTGTATGTGAGTTTAATCTACCAGAAGAAATTTTTGATTTGGACTACCCCGGACATTATAAGCGGCGCATTAAAACTGTTTCTGTTTCTATTCCTTGCGTTGTTGGTCCATATACAAGTCTCAATAGCACTTTACGCTTACTGAAGCACGAATACCGTAATAGTAAAATCGCAACCAATTATCCGAAAAAATTAGATGAGGCAGATGAACGTTTTATTACCAACCCAATTCCCATAACTGCGATCGCGGTAAGCCAGGGACAAAATGATAGCGGTACTTTTGAACTAAATTTTCGGGATGAACGCTATTTGCCTTTTGAAGGTGCAGGAGCTATCAGCAATTGGCGTTTAGAACTGCCTCAGGAATTCCGCCAGTTTGATTATCAGACAATATCAGATGTGATTATACATCTACGCTATACTTCCTGTGAAGGTGGGGAGACACTCAAAACCACTGCACTGGAACATTTGATGAATTATGTTCAAAATGCCTCAGAATTAAGTAAACGGGAAGGATTATTCCGAATGCTGAGTCTTAAGCACGAATTTCCCACTGAATGGCATCGTTTCCTGAACCCACAGCCAGAAGCTGAGAACCAAGTGCTTGTTCTTGGTAACCTAAGAAATCGTCTCCCCTTCTTTGCTAACAATCAGAAGGTAAGCGAACTTGAAATACAAAGTGTTATGCTTTTTGTTCCCGTAGATGGACTCACCGTATCCCTCCTGCACTCCGAACAAGCAGAAAACTTTGATGCTAATAATGCAGATTCTATCGAATTGGGAGCAGGGGCAGCAATCAATCAACTTAAACAATATGTAGCCACTGATTTGTCCGAGGATTTTAATGGTTCCTGGGCTCTGCAAGTTAACCATTCTGAACCCCTCACAGCAGATACGCTAAAAGATGCTTGGTTGGTTATTAAATATCAGCTGAAACTCTAATACCCACATTTCGGGGTATTGCACGAGTAGCTGTCATTTCAGTTATCAGTTATCAGTTATCAGTTATCAGTTACCCCATCGATAAATCGAGGGGCTTGAAACTCAGAAAAAATTTTTGACTCTCCACGGATAAATCCAACAGAGCAGCGCGCAGAAAGGGGGTTTCCCCAATGAGCGACTGCGGGGGGCTTGTATCCAGTCTATTTTTCGGTCATTGGTAAAATTATTTTTAGAAATCACCTTAGTCTAAATTAAAGATTACGAGAAATCCTGGGAAAATTGAGACAAAGAAATTAATTGAATTTGGGGATGATTTTCAGCAGTTTCTCGTTCTTGGGGAGTGTTATATCCCCAATCTGCAAGATAGAGTTGTACCCCTTGTAAGTCTAGTTGCTTGTTGACTAGCTGTAATGTTTTTAGCCTATCCTCCACAAAACATACTGATTCTGGGGCAATTGCATGAGTTGTAATTAATTGTCGTAAAATTTCATATTTAGGACGTTTGACTTCCTTGCCAAAAATCACTTCCTGCTCTAAATTCAAACCTGCCTTCTGTAATAATTTTTGAGCAAAACGCCCTTCTTTAGTCGTGATTATATATACTTTTATCTGGTTAGCGATCGCAGCTTGAATTGTTGCCACTACACCGGGATAAAATTGATGTAAATCTAACCAACCATCTAAATCTGTTGCAATCCATTGATCCCTAATTGTATCCAACGCCACACCAATTTCTGAAGCATTAAGATTATCTGCCTTTATCAACGTTTGGACAATGCTTCCCCAATTTTGATAAATATCATCAGATGCAACTCCCTCCACCAAGGCTTTGATTAAAACAGGCATTTCCCAACCAGTTTCAATAACCGCCCTCAAGGGGTAAAATTTTTGTGCTAATCCTGCTACAGGAGTTATATCTTCTATTTGCCAAACCTGACAATAAGTACGCCAAGCTACAGCAAAATATTCAATCAAACCATCACAAATAACACCATCAAAATCTAAGGCAATAATTTGCGGAGTATTTGGAACCATGTTGGTTTATTCCTGTCAAGAACTAACTCTATCTAGATTAAATCGAATTTAGGCAACTTTAGCAGTTATTCTGGCATCATTATCGCTATTTACTGGCTCTGATCATGAATAAAGGTGAAAATCTGGTTAATTCATGATTTACAGTAGAGAAAATCCTCCCTCCATTCCCTCCATCAGTAATCGCCTTTTTTGCGCTACAGTTATATACGGCAAATTAGTGAGTCTCAAGAATGCACCAACTTCTAAGATTCCATAACCAAGAACTGCTGAATCGCGCCCTTACACATCGCTCCTATGTGAATGAGAATTCCCAGACAAACAAGCATAATGAACGTCTGGAATTTCTTGGTGATGCCTTATTAAATTTTTTGAGTGGAGAATATCTTTACAGTCGTTATCCAGACAAAGAAGAAGATGAACTTACAAGGATGCGTTCTGCACTAGTAGATGAAGTGCAATTAGCTAAATTTGCGATTGATGTTGGTGTACCTGAAAAAATGTTGTTAGGTAAGGGTGCAATTTTGGAAGGAGGTTATCAAAATTCAAATTTACTAAGTAGTACTTTTGAAGCCTTAGTTGGAGCTTACTATCTCGACAATAATGCAGATATTGAAGCAATTAAAATTATTATCCATCCACTATTTGATTCCGTATCTGAAAATATTGTTGCATCCCGTTCTAATTTGGATGTCAAGAATCAATTCCAGGAGTGGGTACAACATCACATTTCTCATACCCCACCAAAATATGTCACATTGCAGGTAGGTGGCTTATCTCATAAGCCAGTTTTTTTAGCCAAAGTTTTGGTAAATGGTAAAAAGTTTGGAGAAGGTAGAGGAACCAACAAAAAGGAAGCTGAAAAAGCCGCAGCGCAAGATGCTTTAGAAAAAATTAAAAATTAATGGGACTTACACAGGGATAACCTAAGTAAAGTCATGACGACGCAATCAAGCAATCCCCAAAACTTGATTTATCCTCACAAGTGTGTAAGTCCGAATAAATACAGAAAAATCAATTATTAAGACTTAGATCCGTAGTTAAGCACTTAAGCGTTCGATTAAAGTATTTGATTGATTCATCTCTATCATATTGGTTCTATGATTATTGTGATTATGATTCAAGTTCAGCTTTTTGATTATCCGCCCCATAGTTGCTCGACTAATTCTTACTTCTATCATCAATTCTAATTTTTGACATAATTGCATCAAAGTTAAATCTTGATTTTCTTCTACTAACTGAGCCAGTAGTTTTATCTGTTCTTGATTCAATTTTGATGATTGACCACCACCATGAGGTCTGGGGTCTACTGTACCGTTATTACGATACCTCTTCAATAAATTCTGGAGAAAGCTCAAACTGACACCAAATCTTTGAGCTATCTGTCTCTGGGAACCTTCTTGATTATGGTAAGCGTCTATTATTTTTTGCCGGAAGTCTCGAGAATAAGCTTTCATAGTATTTTCCGTGAATGATCAATACTCTTAAATACAATGGTGGTTAATATTTTTTCCGCCAATTTTTACTACTACCCAGAGGAAAGACAATGCCAGCGAAAATAAACGAACCTCTCCCACTGGCTACAAGCAAGAATTGTCTGGCAAGGTAGCCAGGTATAAAAATATTGTGATTGTATTGATTTTGTATGTCTATCTACTAAATCAAGACTCTCTATACACTGGGTTATTTGTTTGCGTTCTTGATATATTTCCATACAGATATTATTGGTTATGCGACTCAACCATGCTTGTAGATTAGTTATTTTGTCTGCTACATCGGGTAGTTGATGCCAAACTCTGAACATTACCTGATTAAAAGCGTATTCCGTATCATCATAATTACTTTTCATTAGAGCATGACAGCAATAATAAATCTGTTGTTGATATGGTATCCATAACTGCCAAAATGCTGTGCGTTTCCCTCGTGCAAGGCACATTAAAAGAATCTTTTCTTCCATATCATCAATTGACTTTTTCCGTTTCGTCAATTGCTTTTTCCAAGAGCAGTAATAGATATGATTGAGGGTAATTCGCATATTAGTTAGACGACTTGAATATTATATAGATTAAGTTTTCAGTAAGTCATAAATAACTTTCAGCAACTTATAGTTAAGTTACTGGCTAATAAATATTGAAATTCCAGTAATATCACACACTATTTCATGCATTCTGGTGGAGCCAGTTCATCATGGCTAATTAGTTTATGTTGACGTAAGCTAAGGGAAGCAATTAATTAGCGAAAGTTGGAAAAGGACATGGATAATAAGAAATAGGCGACAATCAGCTTACCGATAATTTATCAATAAGCAAACACTTATAAAGATATATTGATTTTTATATATCAGAGCTTAAATATAGTTTTAACTGTTACAGTCACATACGCAACCTAAGTTTAGGGTTTTAAGAGCGAAGTTTAGATAATAACCATCTATTAACAACCATCATTGTATAGATTAGAGCTATGTATATTTTGTCAATACCTCTAAAGAATTAAAATAATCATTAATATAGAAAAACCAGAACACACTAGTAAGTAGCGGCGTAAAAAATTATCGTTTGGATAAGGCAGGGGGCAGGTAAGCCACTGCATTGCCCAGGTTAAGCGCGTTGTAGCAAGTGGCGCAATCCGGAGGAGAGCAGGAGAAAAAGGGTTTTAGGCTTATTTACTTTTCTTCACATAGCTCGATTTTATTGTGCCGAATTACTTACCTGTGAATAAAAATAGAAAAATTTTGGATAAAATGGAACTACGTGCAAGTAATAAGTAATAAATAATAAGTTTACTGCCCATAAGTTTGGGCTTTCAAAAATGTCCGCGCCCTAATTGCGTAGTGCCATATAACAATATAGTTTATTATTGAGCAGTATAAATATTTAGCTAGCATTAGAGATAAAGCAATCTGTAATATTAAATAATGCTGTGATTGAACAATATCTAAATCCCCTATTTTCTCAATAGGGGAAATAGAAGTAATAATCTAAGCCTTCACAACTTCAGCAAAACGGATTTTCAAATAATCTTCCTCCATTTTTGCTCCAGCAGGTTGCAGAGCAGCTAAAGCTTGCGGCAACACTAAATTTCGACGATGATTACCAATTCTAATATTTAGCTCATCGCTATTCTTGCTTAATTGAATTTGATTTTTAGGAATCCCAGGTAAATATAGTTCCAAACTATATTGATTTTGCTCTTGAACGACACGAATTGTATTTTCTTGGTAGTATACCTGAGCCGGATCTTCATCTTTGTAGAGCGTATCTTTCAATCTTTCTAGAGCTTCCATCCCACACATCTCTTGAGAAAATAGTGGTACTTCCTTTACAGGTAAGGGATGGAAGTTATCATGAATTTCCTGACGATATTGCTTTTGATTCTCCTTCCACTTCTGGAAAAATTGATCTTCAACTTCATCAGGAATAATGCGATTAGCTACAACTAAATCTGTAGAAACATTATATAAGCTCAGATAAGCATGAGCCCGCAGGGACTCTTTAATTACCATCTTTTCTGGGTTGGCAATTAAGCGTACAGAGGTCTTACTATTGTCTGTGAGAACTTTTTCCAGAGCTTCAATTTGTTCGTAAAATTCATAAGGAGCATCCATTACTTCTTTATCTGGCAAGGAAAAGCCAGCAATAGGTTTAAATAATGGCTCTACTAAGGGTCTCAGGGCAACTGATATATTTTGGAAAGGTTTGTAGAAGCGGCGCATATACCAACCACCAACCTCTGGCAAACTCAGCAATCTTAATGCAGTACCCGTAGGAGCAGAGTCAATAATTAGAACGTCAAAATCCCCCTCATCATAGTGGCGTTTCATTCTTACCAAGCCAAAAATCTCATCCATGCCCGGTAGAATTGCCAATTCTTCCGCCTGTACTCCCTCTAAACCTCGCGCCTGCAAAACCTGGGTAATATAACGTTTTACACTGCCCCAGTTGCCTTCCAACTCCATTAAGGCATCCAATTCTGCACCCCATAGATAAGGACGGATTTGCTGGGGTTCATGCCCCATTTCCATGTCAAAGCTATCTGCAAGGGAGTGAGCAGGATCCGTGCTCAAAACTAAGGTACGATAACCTAGCTCTGCACAACGCAGTCCAGTGGCAGCAGCAACAGAAGTTTTCCCTACTCCGCCTTTACCAGTCATTAAAATTACACGCATGGATGGTTCTATACCTGCTCATAATTGTTCATATTTATTTACATTATCGACCCTTACCAGCAAATAAGTGCTGTTTGAGTACATATAGGGGGGAACAATGCCAATAATCAACATGGGAAACTATTAAATTTTGGGGATTGAGACGTAATTCACTCCAACCAGAAATAGAGATGCGGGGTTTCCAAGGTAGGGGAGTATTCCAACTCAGAGTCCATTCAGTTTTAATTGTTTTGTCCTGCTGCTGAATGTCATGGACATCCATCTTAGGGTCTAAAAACCACTTCTGGATGAAGTGAATCATTTTTTTGTAACGTTTAATGCCACGAAATTTAGTTAGGGGATCTTGAAAATACACATCTTCTGCATAAATATCATAAGTTTGATTCGTGGGAAATCTTTGATAGTCTTGTTTAAGTATTTCAACAATTGACATCATCAAAACTAAAAATTATTATCTTTTTCCTATACCTATAGTAATCCTAAATTACCAGCCCTGGAGGCAGACTATGGCAACATGAAAAATTAGATCCCCAACTTTAATCAGTCAGGGATCTAAACATCACTAATTTTAGAATATTTACAAATAGGTAAATTGATCAGATATAGTGCAACTCATATAAGTTAAGACATTAGTAAATTTATTACTTATTACTTATAAAAAAAGCCACAGTCAAACTGTGGCAAGGATGTTGATTTATATACTGATCTTATCTGTTATTTCAATGCCAGTATTTTAAGAAAGCCATTCTAAAGTAGCCTCGTCTTTTGTATTGGTATTGCGTGATGGTGTCTCACGTTCAAAATTCATATGGATAGAGCGGGTTTGCTCGCCATCAGCAGCTACAGCCATAATTGGGTAGTCAATTACACCATCCTGGAAGGACATCTGGAAGCGGAATGTACCATCTGGATTTAGCTTAATTGGACGACCACCAATGGTAACGGTAGCATCGGGCTCTGTAGCTCCATAAACAATTAATTCAGCATCAGCAATTAACCAGAACTGACGGGGACGTATGGGTGGTGCGGAAGCAGAAAAACCAACTCCGGACATACCCACACCAGACATATTAATACCTGATGCAGTAGGAATTGACCACATACCAACGCCAGAGGGGAAGACGTAAGAGCTGATGGCTTGTTCTGGCTGCATGGAGCCGGGAACATGGTGCATGGAACCAAACATAGAACCAGCAACTCGCATAGCTTCAGCAGACTCTGCCATGCCAAAGATTTGATCGTAGATGGCATTCCCACCAGCTGTAACCATTTTCTTCGCAGGAGGAACCAAGTTGTAAACAGTTTTACCCTGTAAATCTTGGTCAAAGTCGATGTTGACAAAAATATCTTCAATCCAGTCGGAAGGGTATACAGGAGGAACGTGTACCCGTGCAGAACGTGCTAAAATTAACCAACGACCATCAGCACAACGGTAGCCAATATCAATGACATAATCGCGATCGCTCACTGGAATTGGTAAGTACCATTCCCGAGCTAGTTCATCAGAAGGATATTCTTGAAGGCTATGGGGACTTTGGGTATCAATGTTGATGTCGGTAACGTCGTAAATTCTCAGTGCTAGCTGTTGTCCGCCCTGCCTACGTAACTCTTCTTTATGGTCATTAGGAATGTCCCAATATGTATAAGCCCATTGAGGATCCCGAGGCATGAGAACAATGCGACTTTCACCATAACCAGCAGGTAGATCCGCTAATCCGGCATCGACATCAGCGAGGACTTCACCATTTCTATCTTCTTGCCCTAACTCAAATTTTGCTGCTTCCACGGTTTCCTGTGCCTCCATTGACTGAGATTGATTGAGAGTATGTTTACTACGCTCGATGTCTTGAATCGCTGCGAGTAATTGTGATTTACGCATCCGACTGTAACGAGAGATGCCATATTCACTGGCGACTTTGCGAAGTTGACGCAATGTCATTTCTTCTATAGGTGGACGTTCTTTTGCCATAATTTTGGCCTCCGTTTAATTTGAAAGGTAAAGGATATCCCCTAAATAGAGAATGACTGTGAAATATCCATACATTACATAATGAACTGTTATTTAAACGAGTCATTCTTGGTTTTACTTAGTTTTTTTAGTTTTCAATGTGTTTTTTATTTCTGCACAATCCCTTTCAATCTCCTAAAATCCTGAAGTCAGCATTTTTTGGAGCGGAGGATTCTGTTGCTGTTAATGAATATTAACAACTAAATTAAGTCTGGGATCAAGGGGTTAATCTAGTGATTTTTGGTACTTCTACGAAAATATCAATGATTGCGGGATCAATATGTCATGGTTTCATCATATAACTACCAACATAAGAATAGGTTGTGTAGGCGATAATGGGTACTTATGTCAAGAATTGATGACACAGTTATGAGCAAAATATATGAACTCCTATCTGAGCATTGCTGACTTCTAAGTTTGATGAGAAGAAGCACGGAGAATGCAGTTTTTCCCCTGCTGTAGAGCCTAGAGCATCAATTCAGTAATCGAGAGCAATCATCAATCCTGAGTGTGGGGAGAATAAAGAAGTAATAAGCTTTTTGCCTTCCCTTCTTTCCCTCTTTCCCTCTTTCCCTCTTGCTCCCTACTCCCTACTCCCTACTCCCTACTCCCTACTCCCTGCTCCCCTGCCTCTTTGTAACCAATAGCCAAATTATTTGGGCACTTATGGACAGTAAAATCAGTCACAGCTAATTATCAGAAATAAATGGGAATAAATGATGAAAACAACAGTTATTCTGAAAGCTGCGATCGTATCTGTGGGATTATTATTTTTACATGCTCCCCAACGTGCTGATGCTCAAATCGTTCCCAGACCTTGGGTTTCCGTCGGTTCACAGGAAGGTGATGTTACTTATGCAGTAGGTGCAAGAGCCTTGGGAGTAGGGGCTGAGTTGGGAGCGGGGCCTGACGGTTCGGTGGGTGTAGACTTGTTGAAATTTATCAACCTACCTGTATTATCACCATATTTAGGAGTTGGATATTATACGGAAGATAAAGGTGTTGCCGTATCTGGTGGGGTGCAAGTCAGTGCTACTGATAACCTATTTGTGGGAGTAGGTTATAACTCTATTCGAGGAATTAATGGTCAGCTAGGGATTAAATTTTAAATACAATTAATTGAAATAACTTTTTATATATTGGCAATGGCAGCTTGGTTTATGCTGTTGCTATCGGATTTTAGCTGATTGATGGGAATTTCAATGATAAATTCTGCTCCTTGCCCATAAGTAGAGTGACAAGATAATTTACCACCATGATTGTCTACTACAATTTGGTAGCTAACTGATAATCCTAAACCAGTTCCTTTACCAACTTCTTTGGTAGTAAAGAAAGGGTCGAATAATTTCGGTAAAA
This sequence comes from Calothrix rhizosoleniae SC01, assembly GCF_900185595.1. Lineage (GTDB taxonomy): Bacteria > Cyanobacteriota > Cyanobacteriia > Cyanobacteriales > Nostocaceae > Calothrix_A > Calothrix_A rhizosoleniae. The sequence goes on along the minus strand of NZ_FYBH01000079.1, from coordinate 31,788 downwards.
TATCTTGAGGAATACCAGCACCATTATCAGCTATCTTAATTTTTATCCAATTTTCATCAATTATTTCTGTGGTGATATGAATACAACTAGGATTTAGTTTAATTTTTTCAATTGTGCGTTTTTGGTTATAGTCTTGTAATGAATCAATGGCATTCATCAGAATATTCATTAATACTTGATTGAGTTGACTGGGGTAACACTCAACTAAGGGTAGATAACTATATTTTTTAATAATTTTAATTTCTGGATATTTATTTTCTGACTGTAAACGACTGTGTAAAATTAGCAAAGTACTATCAATACCTTCATGAATATCAACTTTTTTACAATCAGATTCATCCAAACGGGAAAAATTACGCAGAGACAAGACTATTTGACTAATGCGCTGAGAGCCATTTTGCATTGATTGAAATATTTTTTCGGAGTCTGATTTGAGATAATCAAGGTCAATAGTTTCAATTTCGTCTTCAATTTCTTCTGGTGGTTCGGGATAGTACTGTTGGTAAAGCTCTATCAAATTCAATAAATCTTGAATATATCCTTTGGCATGTTGGAGATTGCCGTGAATAAAGGTGACTGGATTATTTATTTCATGGGCAATACCTGCAACCATTTGACCTAAACTAGACATCTTTTCACTTTGAATCATCTGAGTTTGGGTACGTTGTAATTCTTGCAGTGTTTGTTGTAAATATATATTGTTATCGCTTAATTCTTGAGTTCTTTTTTCTACCTTTTGTTCTAAATTTTGGTTATATAAATCTAATTGCTGATAAGCTTCCTCTTGTCCTAGCCAGAACAAATATATCTGTTCTGCCATGTCGTTAAAGCTTTGAGCTAAGGTACTAATTTCATCATTCCCAACCAAATTAATGCGGGTACTCATATCCCCAATGGCTAATTTCTTAGTTGCAGCTGTCAAATCCATAATACGACGAGTTACTAAGTCAATGACTTTCGTAACGACAAGACTAAAGACAACGGCTCCTGATAAGGAAAAAACTATAATACACAGCCATAATTTCTTCTGAGTCTCTTCTAAGGGTGCAACAGGATTGAGTAGGACTATTTTAGCTGTGGTAGTATTAAATCCTGTAATTTGCATAGATTTGGCAATAAATCTTTCACCTGCAATAGTAACTTTTGTCGGTGGTGCTACTATCTCTGGAGGTTGCCAATCATCAGTTTTAGCTGTCTTTAGGGTGGATGCAGTGGCTTGATTATTTTGGAAAGTGACTAGATGTGTCTTTGCACGAGCACGAATTTGAGTCATTACTGACTCACTAATTTCCTGACCAACAATTACTCCCCCTAGAATTTCTTGGGTAGATTTGACTGAGGTTAAACCCACTAGGAGTGAAGATTTTTTGTTTTTTGCTGCAATAATATCAAATAAATCCATGCCAATACTTGCAGCTTCATTAACAGCTGAATCCCTAAACTGAACATGGGCTAGTTCTTTTTGACGTACTTCTGCCAATACCTCACCTTTTTTGTCAATCACTTTAATCAAATCCAGTTGTAAGGATTCTTTGAGGGGTAAGTAAGTCGGCACAATAAAACCAAACTATGTGGAGAAAAGTAAATAAGGCTAAAACCCTTTTTCCCCCTGCTCCCTGCCCCCTGCCCCCTGTCTTATCCAAACGATAATTTTTTACGCCTACCTACTTAAGAGGCTACGCAGTAATGCTATTTTGTTTTTGTTAGCAACTAATTGGGAAATTTCCTGAGAATCTGCTACCCACCTAGCTTTGAGAAGCAGTAATTGTTTTTCATGGTGAAAAGCGTGCATTACTAAGGAAGAAACATCCTCAGTTTCAGCTTTCAGCTTTGCTTCTAAACGCTGGCTGAAAAAATAGCCAAAACTGACTGTTCCTACACTCCAAATGCCGAGAAAAGTAAAAAGTAAGGGTAACAGTATTTTAGCTTTTAAAGATAATTGTGAGTATTTACTCAAAAGCATAGGATTTTATTTTTGAGTGGATGGTGTAAAGGCTGACTGGCGTAAAACGTTACTACCTTCGTTACTAAAGGCAAAATCGAAAAATCCTTGGGTAGTTGCTGAAGATTTTTTACTCCTGACAACACCTATATGGCGTACCATCTTATATTTCCCGGCTTCTACATTAGCGGGGGTAGGCTCTACACTATTTAAGCTGAGGCGATTGACTGGTAATTTATTGGAAATGGCATAAGCTAGGGAAAACGCACCAATACTGTAAGGTGTATTTTGTACCGCGTTGATTAACTCCGGTTCCTGACGCATAATCACTGCTGCTGGTGAATTCTTGAGTTCCTTACCCAAGTAATATTGGCGCAACAGTCTCTTACCCGATTCATCCTCAGGACGATCTAATAGTACAATTTTTGCATCTGGTCCACCAAATTTTTGCCAATTGGTGACTTTACCACTGTAAATTGCTTTGAGTTGGGAAGTTTTTAAGTTGGTTACTCCCTTGACGCTGGGGTGAGTTGCTACTACCAAGGCATCTTTGGCTACTTCTCGATATACTATGGAGCCATCATCTTCTTTTGCTTTAAGTTTTCGGCTCACAGTGCCAATTTCCACTATTCCTTTTTTTACACCAATGATACCAGCAGAAGATTGGCTTTTAGGTAAAAAATTTATTTTAATGCCACTGCTTTTATTTTCATAAGCTTTAGCTAATACCTGTATTGCGTTATAGGTACTACCTGAGCCATTAACTTTTATTTCTTGCTTTGTCTTAACTTCAGCTTGGGTAGCTGTGTTAAAAGTAGAGCAACCAGTAATTCCTGTTAAGTAAGTTCCAATAGTTAATGCTGTAAATATAATGTTTCTGTTCATATAAAGAGGCTGGAGATGTGGAACTATAGATACAAAACACCTGCACCCGTTCAAATTTGATACGAGCTAAGAGGGTTGAAGTTATCTAAAGGTAATATCTACATAGTTCCCAAATAAATAGTCAAAATTTAATTATTAAGCACCTAATCGCAAAATCGCCCACTTTATAACAAAAATGGCAGCTCTCACTATTTAAAGTACAACTAAATCTGGATTTATTCGTTTTACTCTATGGTTTATTAATCCTTTAAGAGTATTGCACTCAATTGTAAACTGCTATATGTGCAATTTGCTTGTTGGTGTTAATTATTGCTAAAAATACACTTTGACCCCTGCTCCCTACTCCCTGCTCCCCTGCTTCTTCCTGACAAAACCTGTATGGGATGTAAAGGAGTCCATCCTGCAAACCGCTTCAATTGGGAACGACAGGAGTATCCCGTGGCTAAAATATACTGTCTCTCCTCTGGATTCGATGGTAGATGTTTTGCCCAACTTAATTGGTAAATATCCTTAGAAGTGTCATAATGTTCTGCTTCGTGTCCGTAAATACCTGCCATTCCACAGCAACCAACTGATACCGGAATTAATTCTAATCCAAATGCCTGGAATATTTTCTGCCATTGCTTGCCAGATTCGAGTACAGAAGTTTTTTCTGTACAATGTCCGTATAAATAATAGGTTTTATTTGTGGTAACTGAAGATAATTTAACAGGTACTTTGTTAAGAAACTCTTGTAACAAGTAAATCTGGGGAATTTCTACATCAAGGACATATTTGCGATACTCATCCCGATAGGTAAGAGTGATACTTGGTTCAATTCCCACGATGGGGATTCCCAGTTTTCCTAATTGCTGGAGATAATGGGCATTTCCCAGAGCGATTGCTCGAAATTTGTCCAGAAAACCTTGAAGATGGAGGAGCTTACCGTTGGGGAAAAATGGAGCTACATGTACTGAGTATCCTAAGCTTGTTAAAAATGCGTAAGTATCTATTACTATTTGGCTATCGTAGAAGCTTGTAAAAGCATCTTGGAGTAAAATTATACTTCTTTGTCGTGCTGACTCATCTAAGGCTGATAATTCAGTTAAATCAAACTCTGATGCATTTAATTCTAATAGTCCCTGTTTAATTGTGTATTCACTCGCCCCAGGAATATCTACCAGAGCGAAAAAATGCTGAGTAAACCAACGTGAGAGGGGGTTTAAGGTAATAAAATTAGTTAATCTGGGCAAGTAGGATTGCCATTGAGCGATCGCTTCTATATCGGCAATTAAATAATCCCGCCAATGTCGTAGATAGCGGCTGTGGTAAAGTTCCAGAAACTGGGACTTCATTTCGGGAATATTCACATGGATTGGACATTGGGTAGCACAGGCTTTACAGCTAAGACAGCCATGCATTCCTGCATATACATCATGGGAATAATCTTCAACTCCCGTAAAACTTTGCCAACTATTCCATAACTTGACAAGAATATTTGACTGGGTAATTTGGCGTTCTGGGTTTAAACTTAATTGTCGCAACCATTCCCTTAACAAACTAGCTCGTCCTTTAGGAGAATGAATGCGGTTATTCATTCCTTTATAGGAAGGACACATGACATCGTCGCCATGAAAATTAAAGCAAGCACCATTACCATTACAATTAAATGCCGTTTGATATGCTTGTTGCAGTAATGGACTGACTTGACGGTCAAAATGTCCCCTTAATGGTGCTTCTAATTGTACAACTTCCGCCTCACTGTTGAAAGGAGTGACAATTTTCCCAGGATTTAATTTATTATGGGGGTCAAATGCTGCCTTGATGCGACGTAAATCTTCATATAGCTCCTCTCCAAAGAACAAGGGAGTATATTCACTCCGAAAACCCTTACCATGTTCTCCCCACATCACACCTCCATATTTGCGTACCAAAGCCACCACTTTATCTGATAATTCTCTAATTAGTGCTTCATCCTCCGGTACTTTCATATCCAAAGCCGGACGAACGTGCAGACAACCAACATCAACATGACCATACATGGCATAATCAAGTTGGTATGCCGTGAGTAAAGCTTTCAGTTCTGGGATATAACTAGCTAAACAAGCAGGAGGTACAGCAGTATCTTCGATAAAAGCAATTGGCTTACGTCTTCCTGATTGATTTCCCAGCAAACCCACACCTTTCTTGCGTAACTCCCACAGCCGGGAAATTTCTGTTTCTTGAGTGGCTAAATAATACCCTGTCGCTGGTGCTAGATTTTCCCACACTCGATTAACTTTCTCTTCTATCTCTGCATCAGTATCGGCGACAAACTCCACCAAATTTATTGCTTGTGCATCGCCAATAAAATCTTTGACGTAATAGTAAATCTCATCTTGTTGAGCTAAAGCTAAAATCTTCTCATCTATAGTCTCTATCGCCCCAGGTGCTGATGCTAATAAAGTTGAGGCTGCTTGGAGAGCATCATCAAAACAATTGTAATGTAGAGCCAACAATTGTTTAAATTGGGGGATTTTAGTTAACTTTAACTTCGCTTCTGTAATTACAGCCAAGGTTCCCTCAGAACCCGCCAAAATCCAATTTAAATTAAAAGTATCCTCATCCGAGGAATATACCTTTGCCAAATTGTAACCAGTCATAAACCGAGCCATCTTAGGGAAAATATCTGCAATCAAATCTCCCTTAGAGGTGACAATATCATCCACCTGGCGGTAAATTTTGCCCAAACTATCAGAACCTTGCTTCAGTTGGGATAAACTAGCGGAATTTAGAGATTGCGATCGCCCCATCGTCCCATCTGCTAAAATCCAAGTTAACTCTATAATGTGGCTACTGGTACGCCCATAAATTCTCGAACCCTTACCACAGCCATCCGTATTTATCATCCCTCCAATAGTAGCCCGGTTACTGGGTGCAACATTCGGTGCAAAAAACACCCCATAAGGTTTTAAATAGATATTTAATTGGTCTAAAATTACCCCTGGCTGTACCCTCACCCAACCTGCTTCCAGATTTAATTCTAAAATCTGATTCATATACTTAGAACAATCAATCACAATCCCTGTAGATAGGGATTGACCATTTGTACCTGTTCCTCCACCCCTAGGAGAAAAATTAATATTGGCAAACTCTGGTTTTTCAGATAATTGAAATATATATCTTAAATCTTCTTGAGTACGAGGAAATACTACTGCTTGGGGTAATATTTGATAAATACTATTATCTGTAGCAGCGATTAACCGACTAACAAAGTCCCCGCGAATTTCTCCTGTAAACGGTGTTTTTGCCAATTGCTGTAAAAAATTGACTATGTTTGGTTGAGCAGTACTCTGGAGACTTAAGCGAGGAATCATCTGCAATTAATTAAGTAATAAGTGAGCCATTGCGGTGAACAGTAAGCCATTGTGGTGGACGGGTAACCCGGCATCAAGTCAATGGCGTTGACGCAGTCTCTCTGTTCGGCTTTGCCGTGCCCGAAGGGCTTAGGAGAACTCCGAAGGATTAATAAGTTTACTCCTCATAGGTTTGGGTCTTCAACAATGTCTTAATCTATATGGGTAATGCTAAGTAAGTCGGCACAATAAAACCAAACTATGTGAAGAATAGTAAATAAGCCTAAAACCCTTGTTCCCCCTGCTCCCTGCTCCCTGCCCCCTGCCTTATCCAAACGATAATTTTTTACGCCAACCTACTTATATCCCTCTTTAGTAATACCAATTCAAATAATTTTTGCGACCCATACATTTTTCGTCAGGGCACGGCATCCATAATCTTTTGGTATATAAAATTATATTACTGGTGCCGTACCCCTACCCATCAGTCCCATTCTTTTTTCAAAATTGTATAACTATTCATGCACAACAATTAACACCTGGAAATAAATTTCCTAGAACTATTATTACAATATGTATATTTACTTAATTAATATATGAGAAAGTATTACGAGATACAAATTAAATGATGTCAGAAAATCTTGACCTGATGGGCAAATTTTACAACCCCATATTTCCCTTAATTACAGGATTTATCAAGCATTACATTCAATAATTAAGTCGAAAAAAGCGAAGTAAAAAACATGTATCTTCCTATATGTAGATGTCATTATTCAGCAATGCCAGGTTATACTACTTAGGCATTACCTTACACAAGGTATCCACATAAAGCAGTGTTTCTATGACTCACCAGACGGCAATCTCAACTAAAAATGTATTTGTCATAAATAACTAAACTTGTCAGTAATGTAGTTAGCCCCTGTTTACATCAAGAGAGTTCTTATTGTCATTCAATAGAGGAGGTCATTGTCTCGTGGATTCTGTTAAAGCTAATTATCGCTATGTTGTGGAACAAGTATTGAAAGACTACGCTGATTTTTTGGGTAATGATGAGATGGTACAAGTAGAACACATTTTTGATCGAGAACGCGATCGCTATTTATTAGTAGAAACTGGGTGGAATGATGGCGATCGCATTTATGGTACATTGCTACATATTGATATTATCGGTGATCAGCTTTGGGTGCAACAAGATCGAACAGAGGAAGGTGTAGAAGATGAGTTGATGGATGCGGGCATTGATAAGGATTGTATCGTTTTAGGTTTTCAGCCATTAGAACAGGCTCAGAAAAAAGAATTAGCTATTTCATTCAGAAGGTGCAAAGTATAAAGTTTCCTACACGCAAGGCAATAATACTTTCATAATGGTTTTTTCCTTTGGCTGACTGTGGATTTTAAATTTTCCACCGTGCAATTCAGCCAAACTTTTGACAATAATTAAACCTAAACCCATGCCTTGCTGTTCGTAGATTTGACGTTCAAATTGACGGTATGCACCCAATTCAGTAATTTGTTCTACTGTCATACCTCTGCCATAGTCAGTAATAGATAAAGTAAATATATTATTACTAGAATTACTAAATAGCTCTATAGGCGTTCCTGGCGGAGAAAATTTTAAAGCATTATCAATTAATTCCTCAATAATATTATTGAGTCTTTTTTCAGATATTTTGACTTTGTTTTTTTGGAAAGATAATTTTAAATCTGCTTCTCGTCCTGCTTTTTGAGACTTTTCATTAATTATGTCAATGAATGACATTGTTGGAAATATAGTTTCCTGACTTTGCAAGCTTTTTATCCGTTCTTCGTCTGTAGCGGCTATTTCCAATTCTGCATATAGTAAAAATTTCTGAATTAAGCTAAATAAACGTTCGCCTGATTGATAAATTCCAGTAGCCATTTCATGGATCTCTTGCGCATGTAAGATATTAGAGTCATCTATCATTAATTTTGAGTAACCGAGAATACCGTTTAATGGAGTCCTCATTTCGTGGGGAAGTGAGAGAGTAATACTACTACGTAGTTCATTTAGCTTCTTGTGATATCGCTGATTAATAGTTACTTGTTTTTCTAATCTAGAATCAATAGCTTCGAGCAATTCTTTCCTTGTAAATGGCTTTGCTATATAATCATCTGCTCCCAACACCATTCCTTGACGTAAGTCATTTTTTGCCGATTTAGCAGTGAGAAAAATAAACGGAATAGTCGCTGTAAGAGAATCTTCCCGTAATCTTTTTAAGACATCATAACCATCTAAATCTGGCATCATCACATCACAAATAATCAGATTGGGGATGTGTTTCTGGGATAATTGTAAACCGATGGTACCATTAGCAGCTGCGATAACCTGAAAATTTTCATTTTCTAGTAACTCAACAATATTTTCTCTGACATTATTGTCATCTTCAATGACTAGAATTATATTCATACTCTGCGAATCTTAATTTATAATATTTCCCATCAAATAATCAATACACTACAAGAAATTTGAAGGAGGCAGTCCCGATGAAAAAATTTCACCACCAAGGATGAAAATACCTCTGCCCGACTCCCTACTCCCTACTCCCTATTTTCAAGTCAGAAGGTAGAAGCATCAATTTATGCAACTGTAAATAGTAACTTTTCAAATTCTGGTGCTGGCAAAGGGCAACTGAATAAAAATCCCTGCATAGTATCACATTCTTTCTCACATAAAAAATCTAACTCTGCCTGAGTTTCTACACCTTCTGCAACTATTTTAAGTTTGAGATTATGCCCCATCTGAATCAGTGCTGTTGTAATTGCTGATTTCTGTGGATCCTTATCAATATTTTGGATAAAATAACGGTCTATTTTTAAAGTATTAATAGGTAACTTATTCAAATGAACTAAGGAAGTATATCCGGTGCCAAAATCATCAATAGCAATTTTTATACCTAGAGATTGTAATTCCAATATTGTCGCGATCGCACTATCCCAATCCTCTAGAATCATGCTTTCAGTTATTTCTAGTTCTAGGCAATTAGGTTGCAAATTATGAACTGTTAAAAAATCGACTATTTTTTGAGTAAAGTCTTTTTGAATAAATTGTTGTGCTGATAAGTTAACAGCGATCCGTAACCAGGTGAATCCAGCATCGTACCAGATTTTGAATTGTTGAAAAACTGTGAATAATACCCATTCACTAATAGAAACAATTAAACCTGTAGCTTCTGCTAAATTAATTACTTCGCTAGTAGACACTAGACCTAACTCTGGATTATGCCAACGGAATAAACTCTCAGCCCCAGTTATTCGACCAGAATTAAGATCAACCTGTGGCTGATAATAAACTTGAAACTGCTGAAAATCTTCTGCTTGTAAAAGACGACGCAAATGTTTTTCTATTAATCTCTTATCGGCTAATTCTTTTTCTGTAAATGAAGGGGTGGAAAAATGTTTGATTAAATTTGCATTTCTTGTCAAACGGCTAGTGATCGCTCCTAATAATTCAGCGCGGGTAAAAGGTTTAGTTAAATAATCATCTGCACCCAAATCCATAGCTTTACGAGTATCTGTTCTAGTAACTCTAGCTGTCAAAAAAATAAATGGAATCGGCGCAGTCATTGGTTCTTCACGTAATGCTCTCAGAATTCCATAACCATCAATTTCTGGCAGCATTAAATCACATAAAATTAAATCAGGAACCTCAGTAAATGCCATTTGTAACCCTGTTTTGCCATTGTCAGCAGCAATAGTTTCAAAATCTTCAGCTTCTAGTAAAGCCAAAATATTATCTCTGACTAATTTCTCATCTTCAACAACTAATATTTTGGTCATGATGCAAAAATTGAAATTTTGAATTTTAAAAAAGCAAATGTCTAATTGATAGCATTATTTTAATTATATTTAATTTAAGTATTCATAACTCAAGCTAATGGGAAATTTCAATTCCCAAGGGCAGTGTGACTATAAATGTTGTACCCAATCCGATATCACTTTTAACAGTAATCTTACCCTTTTGGATATCGACACACTTATTGACAATTGCCAATCCCAGTCCTGTACCGGGTATATTACCGACATTATGGGCACGATAAAAAGACTCAAACAAGCAGGATAAATCTTCTGATGGAATACCAATACCATGATCTTGAATTTCCAAGATAGCTTCTCCTTGCTCACATCTCAGGGTAAAACGAATAGTGCTATTGCTGAAAGAATATTTAACTGCATTTGAGAGTAAATTAATCAGAATATGTCTGACTAATTTTTCATCCATACAGCATTCAATCGACTCATATTCACAACAAAAAATAATCCTGTGGTAGTTTTTTATATTCAGTTCTAATTCTTCCACCACAGAATAACAATATTGAACTAAATCCAGAGGTGCTGGGTTCATATCTAATTTGCCCATTTCTGCTTTGCCAATTACCAGCACGTCATTTAACATCTCCGTCATATGCTTCACAGAAGTTTGAATGCGATTTAAATGAGTCAGTTGTCTTTCCTCTGTCCATTTGTGACGGTAGTGTTCCAGCAACTCAGCAGAAGACAAGATAGTACTCAATGGTGTACGAAATTCGTGGGAAGTCATGGAGACAAAGCTAGATTTAAGTTTATTGAGTTGTTTTTCTTTATCTAATGCTAATCTCAACTCCTGTTCTAATCGCTTACGATCTGTAATATCTGCCCAGTAACCGACAATTTCCAATGGGTTACCAGTATCATTCTGCACTACTTTCCCTTTATCATATACCCAACGGTAGGTTCCATCTTTATGTAAGAAACGATACTCATTTTGGTATTTACCTTGTTGAAGTTGCTTATTGGCATTAGCAAATACCAAGGATACATCTTCCGGGTGAATGTGCTTAACCCAAAAGCTAGAATCTTGCATAAATTCCCTGGCTTGATAGCCCATCATTGTAGTAACACTGTCACTGATAAAGGTAATGCTAAAATTATCATCAGGCTTACAACTATAGATGACTGCTGGGCTGGAAAGTAGTAAATATTGCAGCCGTTGTTGGCTAAGTAATAAAGCGGTTTCTGCTCGTTTTCGTTCAGTGATATCCGTGGAGATGCCAATCAAACCGATCATTTTGCCATTAGCATCTTTAATCACATTTGTACGAAATTCAATGTCTAACAGACCACCACTACGTGTTTTCATTTTGACTTCACCACGCCACGAGCCTCCATTTTGAAGGGTCGCTCGGATTTCAGGAAACTGTTGCTGATCTTGGAACAGACCTACACATCCACCCAATGCTTTTATTCCCTCTAAGGAATACTCAAACAGTTCAGTAAATGCTGGGTTAATGTATGTAGTCTTACCTGTCATTTCACCTATGGCTATGGCATCACTGGTGCTTTCTATGGCTTTTTGAAAGCGCAACAGAGAATCTTCCGCATTTTTACGTTCAGTGATATCCGTGGAGATGCCGCAAACGGCATAAGGAATACCATTAGCATCTTTTAAAGGAAACTGGACAGAAAAGTAGGTATGTATTCCATCTGACAGAGGAACAACTTCTTCGACTTCTAAGGATATACCTTCTGCCATCACCTTGTGGAGATTGAATACAAACTTCTCGGCAATTTCATGGGGCCAAATCTCGTAGATACTTTTGCCTGCTATTTCCTCTGTGGTCTTGTTTAATAGCTTTTCATACTCACGGTTGATCACTAAGTATTTATATTGACTATCTAATACGTAAATAACTGCGGGAGAGTTATCTAAAATTGCCTGTAGATGTGCCTGAGTTTGATGTAATTTAGCTTCTGCTTGCTTACGTTCAGTAACGTCTCTACTAATACCGCGATACCCACGTAATTTACCTTGATTGTCAAAGACTGGCACCCCATTAGTTTCCAGAATAACTCGATGACCATTTTTGTGCAGGTTAATGCTGTCTATCCATTGAAAGAGTTGTTGAGCAGTAAATGTCTGAATAAACATCTCAGTTGCCTGTTCTCGCAGTTCTGGTGGTACTGTTTGCAAAGGGGTTTTACCCAATACTTCTTGGGCTTCATAACCTAATATGTCGCTGATTTTAGGACTTACATAGGTATAGAAGCAGTTCTCATCCATCTCCCACACCAAATCACTGCTAGTTTCCACCAAATTGCGGAACCGTTCTTCGCTGTTTGCTAGGGCCTCTTGTGATTGCTGACGAATGGTAATATCTTCATAGGTGCCAAGAATACCTACCACATTGCCGTCGGTATCGTGCAGGGGAACCTTGTTAGTATCTATATAAATTTGCTTACTATCTGCCTGTTGCTGAGTCTCCATGATGTGTAACTCTGGCGTATTGGACTCCATAACCCGCCGATCGCAATGGCGATACCATTCCATCTCTTCCCTAGTCCAAGGTAAATCATAGTCAGTCTTGCCAATAATATTTTCGGACACACCAATGTTGGCATCTTGGGCAAATTTACGGTTACAACCTAAATAAACTGAGTTGCGGTCTTTCCAGAAAATTGATTGGGGAATATAGTCCATGATTAACTGGAACATTTGCTGAGATTGTCGCAGTTGCTCTTCTATCAGCAGGCTATCGGCAATTTCATCCAATAACTGGCGATTCATGGCTTGGAAAGCCTCTGTACGCTCCTGAACGCAGCTTTCTAATTCTGGGTTCTCTTGAAGTAGGCTATTTTCTTCTATGGTAAGTACTTGAAAAATACTTTCTGGTGTAATTACTCCTACTATTTGACCTTGCTCATCTACAATAGGGAGTAAACGCAACTGATGCTGCTGAAATAGAGCCATTAATGCTGCCCTATCTTCAAGTTCGGACCGTTGATATGTGATGACTGAAGTGTTCATCACAACAGAAATATTGGTGATTTGGAAGTCAACACCCGCAGCCACTAGCCTGACCACATCTTGCTCTGTTAAGCACCCTACTAGCTGAGAATCCTTAATTACTAATATCGGATTGGCTAGGTCTTCACTTTGTTGTGCCATAATTGCGATTGCATCTGACAATAATGTTTCTGGTGCGACTTGCAAAGGAGAAAAATTAATTGCAGATTCTACACAAGAGAGTCTGAGAATTTGAGATAAGGCTGGCATAGATGCTGGCAATTACAGAAATAAAATTCCTTTCCTACAAAGTATTACATCCTACATCCTAATATATAGGAATCGGAAAATAACTGACATATAAGGATTTTCTTTTGAGTGCAATACACTGTTGATTTCTAATATTTAAGATGGGCTAGAAGTCCATCAAACAACACTGTATTTCACCCAAGTGAGAACCCCTATATACCCTAGCATCTTTATGCAGCATCCAAGTATATATCGCAGCCCATGATACAGCAATTACACTGTATAGCAAAAGTATAAAAAGCAGCCAAGCTTAACTGACTGCTTTGGGAAAATATATAATACGTCTGGTGTGAATTAAAAATGTCTCTTTGATTGCAAGAGTTTTGAGACTTTCCAAAAACATTGATTTTTGGATTACTAAGACAATTACAATAGTTTCAGCAATCAATTCACACTAAACGTATAATAGAATTTGCTCAGTTTACACCGGTACCAATTCATTTACAGGCTTGACACCAGCTAAGTTCAAAATAGGGGCAATCAAGTCTTCCCGTTTTACCGCCATCATATGTACACCTTGACACAATTGTTGTGCCATTTGTACTTGCTCAGCAGCAATTTTCATTCCTTCTTCCAAGGGGTCTTGTGCCTTTTCCAGACGCTCAATAATATGATCGGGAATATTCACCCCAGGAACTACACGCTTGATAAAGCGAGCATTTTTTGCTGATTTGAAGAGGAAAATTCCCGCCAAAATTGGTTTATCACAACCAGCAGCAATTTGATCCATAAATTTATCTAACTTGTCAAAATCTGTAATTAACTGACTTTGAAAAAATTGTGCTCCCGCTTGTAGTTTACGCTCAAATCTCTTTTGTAAACCAGACCAACTGGGACATTGGGGATCTACTGCTGCACCAGGGAATAAATCCAGAATACCATCAGTTAAAGGTTTATCGTTATAATCAAAGCCATGATTGAGTTTATCAATTGCCTGTAAAAGTCGTATGGATTCCAAATCAAATACCCCTTTAGCATCCGGATGATCACCAGCTTTCACTGAGTCTCCGGTCAAAGATAAAACATTGCGAATACCTAAAGCATATGCTCCCATCAAGTCAGCTTGTAAACCAATCCGGTTGCGATCGCGGCAAGCCATCTGACATATTGGTTCAATACCATGTTGCAGTAGAATAACTGACGCTGGTAATGGAGACATCCGCAACACAGCACGGCTACCATCAGTAATATTGACGGCATGAACCCTCCCCTTAAGGGTCGCCGCCATTTCCACCATATGACAAGGATCTCCTCCCTTGGGAGGTGCTACTTCGGCGGTAATTAAAAATTCACCCGCTTCAGCAGCTTTACGAAAAGCATCTAAAGGCTTGTTGTTCTGCTGGTTGTGCATAGAATGGAAAATGGTTAATTTTAGTTAAACATATACACATAATACTGAACAACAAAACCTCATCAAAATTTTGGGTAACCTGACTAGAAGAAGCAGGGGGGAAAAGGTGCAGGGGGCAGGGGGGAGTGTGGGGAGTGTGGGGAGTGTGGGGAGTGTGGGAAGAATAAAGAAGTGATAAGCTTTTTGCCTTCTCTGTCTTCTCCCTCTCCCTTGTCCTCCCCTATCCTATAAGGATTTCAGTAGTTGTGGGGTAAAGCATAGGAGAAATTAGAGGGGCATGGAATAACCCATAGCAGCTTTAACTTGTATCAGAGTTTGCTTGGCTATATCCTCTGCTTTTTCCCTACCATCACGCAATACAGATTCTAAATAGCCCTTGTCTGCCATTATTTGGTGATATTTCTCTTGAATGGGTTTAAGGGCTGCAATGGTGGTTTCTGTTAACAAAGGTTTAAACTGACCCCAACCCATATCTTCACACTCAGCCGCTACTTCTGCCTTAGTTTTGCCGGATAGTAGCATATATAAGGTTAGGAGGTTATTACATTCCGGACGTTCTGCATCATCAAAAGTTAAACCGCGAACGGGATCAGTTTTGCAACGCTTAATTTTTTTAGTAATCTCATCCGCAGAATCTAACAAATTAATTCTACTCAATTCTGAAGGATCGGACTTGGACATTTTCTTTGTCCCATCGGTTAAACTCATTACCCGCGCCCCTTCTTTACGAATCAAAGGATCTGGTAATTTCAGTACAGGTTCGTCTTGTTTGGCGAATTGGTGATTAAACCTGTTGACAATATCCCTCGTCAATTCCAAATGTTGTTTTTGGTCTTCACCTACGGGTACTTTATCCGCTTGGTACAGTAAAATATCAGCTGCCATGAGGACGGGATAATCTAATAAACCCACACCCACATTTTCACCCTGCTTCACAGCCTTTTCCTTAAATTGGATCATATCTTCCAACCAATTGAGGGGGGTGATACAGTTGAGCAGCCAAGTTAGCTCGCAATGGGCAGGGACGTGGGATTGAATAAAAATAGTGGAGTGTTGTAAATCAATACCGCACGCGAGATAAAGTGCTGCAATTCCATAAGTATCACCTGCTAATATCGCGGGATTGTGGGGTACGGTAATAGCATGTAAATCTACTACACAAAAGTAATTATCATACTGATGTTGGATTTCCACCCAGTTGCGAATTGCGCCCAAATAGTTGCCTAAATGTAGATTACCAGTTGGTTGAACTCCAGAAAGAACTCTTTGTTGCGTACCCATAAATTACGAATATAACAATTTGCATAAAACACATTTAATTCTGACATCTTTCGGCACAAATGGAGGCAATGCTGTTGAACTAAGCCGGACTGTCACCCATCCGACTCGTCTGCAAAACGGAGCAGATGACGATGCCTACACTACAAGATTTGTTTGGGATTCTCCCTCTCATACATACAAACTTATCTGTTTTTTACGTCAGGAAGAGGTAGGGGAGCAGGGAGCAGGGAGCAGGGGAGGAACCTCATACATGAATGTAGAGAGCAGCGCGCAGAAAGGGGGTCTACCCCATGAGCAACTGCATCAAGAAAGGAATTATTGAGAAAGAATGCTTATGCATCGCAGCACAATTATTTCTAATTTTTCCACAAATAAATTTGGGGGCTTGTATCCTTTTCTTTTTCGGTCAAGAAGAGACGCGGAAACACCGATGTGATGGGGCTTGAACCGCCTACCAATCTGGATCCATAAAATCGCAGATTTTGATAGGAGACTCAGACCCTTGAGGCTTATCGCCCTGGACACTGGGCTTGGGACACATCTCGCCCCGCGTCCCCGCGTTATCCGGTTGATGGGGGTAGAATCGATAAAGCTAATCTCAGTAATTTTGTTTATATATATATGTAAAAAGTAACATGCAAACTCACATTACTTTTAACTCTAGAAATCTCCTAAAAATCTAGAAAAACCTTAACCACCGTCTAATACTAGCTGGTAAATTAGAGGTCAGGCGTAGAGAAATGTGTGGTCTGGAAAAGGACTGTACATAGCCTGGTGTTAAAAATGGTCGATAAGCCTTTGCTGACGGTGTTTGTTGGTGGATGAATGCCAAGCTGACACCTTGGATGACTTGGCGTAGGGATTGGGTTTCTTTGCCTTGTTTTTCGGGAATAATTTTATTAGTTGCACTACCTTGATATTTTGAGCCGCTAACACTCAAGTGAGTACCACCAATGGCAGTTAATAAATATTTACTACCTCGCAATTGTTGAAAGGGCTTGATTTGATGAGAAACTGCGGGGGTCAAAGTATCTTCAGTTCCTGTTAACATTAATACTGGACTGTTTACCTTTGCCATACCCTGACGACCAAAGATTTCACCCACTAGAGGGTTGAGAGCAATGACATTTTTAACTCGCGAATCTTTGAGTTGTAGTTTGCGCCCTTTTAACCCTGTGGCTGCACACTGTAACCAATCTCCAGGTGATTTTGCTAAGGAAAGGGAATTTTGACAAAATTTTCGTAAATGTTCTAAATCTAACTCTGCACCAGCTAAGGCTAAAGCTGTATATCCTCCCAAAGAATGACCAATTACAGTTACCTTATTTGTATTTAGTTGGGAGTTGAGTACCCCTGGTTGAGTATTGAGTTTGGCAAATTTGTCTAATATAAAACTAACATCTTGAGGGCGATCGCTAAATTCGGTAGGGACAATCAAATCTTGTAAATTCCCTTTGTTAGTTGCTCGATTCACAGCAGTACTATTACTACCAGGATGCTCCAAGGCAGCAACGGTAACGCCATGGGAAGCAAGGTGACGTGCTAGATAAGCCAGAAATGTTCGCTGGGCACCAAAACCGTGGGAAATAACTACCAAGGGAGTCTGAGTCTTTTGTGTATCTGGACTCCAATAAATGTCTACGGGAATAACACGCTTTCTAGTTCTATCAGTGAGCCGAATTGTCTTGGTTTGGACTGTGTTGTCACCAGTTTGAGCAGGATTAAAAGATGTTGGTAGTACAGTGTTATTTTTAACAAATAAATCTGTTTGTAGAGAATTTCCCAAAGCTATGCTGGACAGATAATTTGGGTTGATTCTCACAGCCAAGGATACTGCTTGAGCAGCATCGATGGTAACACTATCCTGGGGATATGCCCGCAAAAAACCGAGTAAACTTAATCCATTCACTTGTCTTAGGGCTAAATACAATCCCGTTTTTAAAATTTTTGGTGAACTACCGGGAATTGCAGTCCCTAGGGATGAAATTAATTGTTTACCTACCGATGTTTTCATTAAGCTATCAAAAAAGCGATCGGCAATTTTTGGGTCTACTTGTAATCGTTGGGTTAATAATCCTCTCGCTTGTGGAGTCAGCACCGACGAAAAAACTTGTAGTTTATCTGGTAACTTGCCGGTTTTTGCAAATTTTTCTAAATCCCCAACTTCTACTGACTGCTGAAATGGACCTAAGCGAATATTCACCTTTTCTGCTGCTAAGCCTGAGGGCATTGCTAGGCACCAACCCACAGTCATAAAACCAGCATAGAGCCATCCTTTGACTAAGAATGAAGTGTATCGAATTATGCTAAATTGCAACTGCATAAATACTGTCATGGAGATTTACCCTTAATTCCCTCTCAGTCATAGACGATGAAAGCATACACCCGTTCCCTATATTTAATTAGGGAGTAGGGAGTAGGGAGTAGGGATTAGGGAGTAGGGATTAGGGAGCAGGGAATAAGGAGCAGGGAACAAGGAGCAAGGAGCAGGGGAGGAACCCCATATATAAATGAAATATAGGGGCTTGAAACCTTGTTTTGCTAAACTCCACAGCTAATAGTTGATCCTGCCCACTTCAATTCAGGATAAGGAGTATACTAAATATCTGATGATATTACTCGGGGTACAGTGTTTTTTCATACATTAAAATACCTGTAATATCACGTATTTGAACAGTTAGTTCAGCTGTTCTACCATCTACCTCTGCTAATCCAAAGAACTGTAAATCAGTCTTCGTTGGTGGCAAGTTCCCAGGTAAGTTTAAAGCTCCTGGCCCTCGTCTAAATTTATACTCTGGGCCAAAGCTAGGATCGAGATTTCCCGGACCAAAAGCACCAGAGTTGATAGGGCCAATCACAAATTCCCAGAAAGGATTAAAATCTTTGAAAATAGCTCGATCTGGATCGGTTTGAATTGCTGCTGCAAAATGAACGTCGGCTGTAATGGAAACCACATTCTTAATGCGTTCGTGCTTAATAAACTGTAATAGCTCGCGCAGTTGTAATTCCCGACCTAATATTTCTTGCTCGTTTTGACCCCAAGAATCCCGATCAGTTTCTCCCCCGGTGACGATGGTAAAAGGATCGTGGGTAGCAATGACTTTCCAGGTAGCCTTGGACTTTCTCAAAGCTCGTTTCAGCCACTTGAATTGCTTTTGTCCCAACATTTCAATACCATTGGGATCGCTATTTTCTGGGTTTGGATCTCTGAAAGACCGCTCATCGACTAAGAAAACTTCTAAATGTTTTCCGTGACGGAAACTACGAAACAGTTTTTTCCTACGGATGGGATTATATTCAAATAGTGATTGTTCGGCAACAGCTGCCAGGGTATCAACAGAGATCCCATTATAAGGCTCACCATCAGGCAGAATTTCCCCAGGATACCAGTTGTTAGTTACCTCGTGGTCATCCCACTCTACATAAATGGGGGTTTCGGCTAGAAAACGTCGGAACTTTTCATCCCCCAGATTGTATTTCCAATTGGCTCGATATTCATCTAGAGTAATCGCTACAAAATCTTTCGCAGGCTCATTAATCCAGGTTCCCCCACCAATTGCCTTTGGAATTTCCTTTGTAGCTGGTATGGAATTATCTGCATAAATCATGTCACCCTGAAATACTGCAAAGTCAGGCTTAAACTTACGGATGACATCGAAGACTACATACCCTCCTTGGATAATCTCACCATCAAAAGACTGGATCTCAAATTCAGGATTACGACCCCAACCTTGTCCTGCTAGGTCAGCTACCCAAGCAAACCGGACAGTTTGATTCTCAAATGGTGCTGGTGCAGTTTGGAAACCACCTTCACCTGAAAAGTTAGCATTGCGTAGTCCTCTATCGGTGTAACCTACCCGATAATAGTACTGTCTTCCTGGCTGCAAACCCTTCACATTAACTTGACCAGTAAAGTCTGTAGCTATGCTTAACTCTCCTCCGTGAATGGTTCGAGTACGATGATGGTGAAAGTTGGGTGAAGTAGAAACCTGGACAATCAGATTTGAGTTGCGATCGCCCCGTGTCCAAATAGTAGCTCTATTTGAAGTAACATCCCCTACCTGAACTGGATAGCCAGAAGATAAACTGTCGTTTGCTTCAACTAGACTCAGATCTAACCACTGACTTCCTACTACTGCTCCAGCGCCAGCAGCACTAAGAGTGAGAAACGAACGTCTGGAAATGCGATGACTCATATACTTCCTCTAGTACAAAATTAAGGATGGGCAATCCAAATAACTATGAAATTCCCCAAAGTATTGCAGAGTCTCGGTTAATCCAAATTAGCTCTAGTTTTGATTAGAGCTGAACATGTCCTCGAACGAGAAAATCTGGCAACTGCTCCGAGGATAATTTCACTTCCTTAGGAACAATACACTACAGATTTAAAGCCTCAATTAAGGCTGCATTAAATTCTAGTGAAGTAAGTCATAGGTAGGGGAGCAGGGTACAAGTAATAAGTAATAAGTAATAATTAATAACTCCCGGTTCGCCCATTTGAAACCGAGTTAGGAAAAATGCAGAAGGAAATAATCAGGGTTTTAGCGTTTGATTTAAATTGCGAGCGCAAGGAAGCGTATTAATTTTGCCTCCAAATGCCAGCAAAAAAACCTGATTGACTCCAAATCCCTATTCTCGCAATAATTCAAATAATGTTTGCAACATATAAATTCTTCGTAAGGGCACGGCACCAGCTAAGATACTTTTATATATTGAGAGATTGTGAATGTTCCCTACATTTTCTGTCGCATTCTTTTGTGAAAAAGGTATCACATTATTTATCAATTTCTCTAACTTCAAAAAAAATGGGCGAACCTTACATATTAATGAGGACAGTATTTTTTGACTAAAGGACTATCAACTATCAACTATCAACTGAAAAACGTCCTAACTTGGCTGGCTATAGCTATATCTAAGTAACAAATAAAAAGAAACCCAACAACCAAAAACTTTGGTATTGTTGGGCTTCATTTGCAAAGTGAGTTATTTGCCTAGAATCCGAAAAAGAATCTAAGTACATTGATAGCTCCACCTACAGGTCCTAATATTAGACCTAGAGGATCACTAACCTTAGCAATGCCAGAACGACCAACAAGCACAACATCGTCATCACGAAGAATGGGATTGGTTTGCTCATTAATTCCGGATGCCAAATCTACTTTGATTTGGCGTTTTGTTACAGAACCATTAGGATTGAGACGAACCAGAGTTACTTTTTTCTTCTTCGCTCTAGCATCATTAAATCCTCCTGCTGCAAGTAATGCATCATTTAAAGGACTGTTAGGCTTAATTCTTACTCTTCCTGGGGTTTTCACTTCCCCTACCACACCAACTTCAATTTCTGCGGGGGATAAAGTAGTTGTGGCTAATTGAGTCGCTTCTGCTGGATTAATTTCAGTGGCAGTAGGAACAACAATAGTATCTCCATCTTGGAGGATAACATCTTGACTTATATCACCACTTTGTAATAATTGCCAAAGATTAATATCAATATTTTGTTGATAGCCATCCTTATTTTTTGTTGGACGACGGATAGTTACCTTGCGAACATTAGCTTGGGATGTAATACCACCAGCCTGCTGAATTACCCGAGTTAATGTTGGCAAATTCGCAACGTTGTTTCCACCTCCTGGTTGATTCTGTTGATTATTATTAGCAGTATTATTAGTACTCACAAGGTAAGCACCAGGACGATTAACTTCACCAATCACAGCCACCGTGCGTGGTGCGCTGGGGCTAGCAGCAAAGTTAAGTGCAGCTAAATTTCTGGCTTCTGCGAGACTCGGTTCCTTGGCTGTAGGGACAAAAATAGTGTCTCCATCCCGTAAAGTAATATCTTGGGGTACTTGACCTGTTGTCACCCATTCCTTGAGGTTGAGAGGAACTGCTTTCTGTTCGCCTCCTCTACCACGCCTTCTTACCACCACTTGAGTAATATCCGCAGTCATAGTTACTCCCTGAGCTGCTGTCAGTGCTGCTAGGACTGTTGGATATTGTACCCCTGGATTATCTCCTCCACTGCCTTGCAAACTCAGTGTATAAGAACCAGGACGTGTTATTTCCCCAGATACAAAAACATTAATTGGACGAGGTGATAACAAATTGACTGAAATTAGAGGACGCTTCAAATAACGAGAATATTGCTTGGCAATGTTATCAGCAGCTTCTTCTGTTGTTAGTCCTTCTAAAGGAATGCTACCAATTAAAGGCAGATTAATACGTCCTCCAGGAGGAATTTGATACTCACCTGTATATTCAGGAACTTCAAATACATTTACACGTATGCGATCACCACCACCCAAAGTATAATTTCGATCTAGTGCGTTTTGCGTTTGCGTACCTGTCAATGTGTTAAGTTGTACATCGGTAGATACAGTATTAATTTGAGCCAAGCTTGCGGAGGGAAAAAACATCATGGTCATTAATACAACCACTCCTGCAATTGGCTGGGTGAGAAATTTCAATAAACCTGTATTAAGCATATTTAAACGAAACTAACATACATAAAGTGGTGACTGAACTTTTGATTCTTGACCATACTTAACTATTCAAGTTCCCTAACCTTCTTATCTAGAATTTGCTCAATTTTCCGCCCAAAAACCATACATGGAGTTTTAATTTTTGGTAAAGTAAATTTAAAGCTTAGATGAGTCTGAGACAAAAGTTAGAGTCATAGAACAATGGGAAACTAAACATTTTTACTTTCCTTAGTTGGTCAAGCATACAATATAATCAATTTAATATCGAATATGGATGATCAATAAATACATAATAGTAAATGTGGATTTACGGTTGGCATTATCCTTCTAGGTAACTCAAAAATAAACTAATCAGGGTAACCCGGTCAAAGTAATAGTTTATTTAGATTTGCCCTTGGAGAAAAAAGTTAGCTTAATGATGATTTAAAACTTCTGGCTTTAGACATGGAGTCACTCCAACATCCAAAGTTGAATTATCCACCAACTATATTAATTAGTAAAATCATAGATTTTTTTAATCTGAATGAGGTAAGTAAATTAGACAGTCAATTAAACACACCTGTGGTTTACCTTGGTTAAACTTTCATTCACTTTCTAAATTACTTGTGTAACCTAAATTTCATATTTTTGTTAGTTAAGTATGTTACCTGAGACAGATATAGTTAAATGGTAGAGCCTCTGTCAGGAATGATATTTCCTGGTTTATGTAATATTATCATATGATTGTCTATTTTCATACAAATGATTTTAGATTGTAGCTCATGGGAATCAACTATTTTTGCAAATTTTGGATAAAAAATTCCTCCAGAGAAGGACGAAATAATTTCATATTTATAATTTGTCCACCCATTAATCGCAAACTAGCGAGAAAATCATAGTAATCTCCTTGTAGTTCTCCTTGCCAAGAACCATCCGACTTAGATTCTATATTTGGTAGCCATTTTTGCAAAATTTCCCAGTCACCACCTTCACCAATTACATGATAGGTATGGGCTATACCTAGCAGTTGATTGAGGGAACCACAACAAATTAATTCCCCTTGAGCTAAAATGGCAACGCGATCGCAAATTTTTTCTACATCACTGAGAATATGACTGTTGAAAAAAATGGTTTTTCCTTGTTCTTTGAGTGTGAGAATAATTTCCCGCATTTGGTAGCGTCCTAACGGATCGAGTCCAGACATAGGTTCATCCAGAAATAATAAATCTGGATCATTAATTAATGCCTGGGCCATACCTACCCGTTGTAACATTCCCTTAGAATAGCGACGCATTTTTTTCTTGCGAGCATCCATTTTCGATAAACCCACCAAGTCTAATAATTGGGGAATGCGTTGGCGCTGGAGGCTGGAAGGAATCTGGAATATACCCCCTGCGAGCTGTAAAAATTCCCAACCTGTAAGATAATCATATAGGTAAGGGTTTTCCGGTAGATAGCCTATCCGTTGTTTTACACTGCGATCGCCGATTGGTTGACCTAATAATATACCTTTCCCAGCAGTCGGACGAATGATTCCTAGTAACAATTTAAACAATGTAGTCTTGCCAGCACCGTTAGGCCCAAGCAAGCCAAAAGTTTCTCCCGGGTAAACTTTTAAGGAACAGCTTTTCAGAGATACAATTTTTTCATTCAGCCAAAAGCCCGTACGATATACTTTACGTAATTCGGTAGTCAACACCACTGGCGTTTCTTGACTATTAAATGGAATATCGGGTGCGTCTACTACAGACTTCATTTTTGATTAATTTATATTGGCAACAGCATCAAATATTACACATTAATTTACACCCACTTAGTTGTTTTGTCAGAACAAGTATGGGTGTGTAAATTATGTCCAAAAGGATAACTGATTGCCCAGTATTTTGTCACTATTTTGAAAATTGTTAGTTGTTAGTTGTTAGTTGTTAGTTGGGAGTGGGGAATCGGGAGTGTGGGGAGTGTGGGGAGTGTGGGGAGTGTGGGAGGTGTGGGGAGTGTGGGGAGAATAAAGAAGTAACAAGCTTTTTGCCTTCCCCTCTTTCCCTCTTTCCCTCTTTCCCTCTCTTCCCTGCTCCCCCGCCTCTTCTTATTCCTTTACAAGACACCTTTAGAGCTGGGAATAGTAGCAGCACGTCTGGGGTCAATTGCAACAGCCATTCGTGCAGCGCGAGCAAAAGCTTTGAATGTGGCTTCAATAATATGATGAGAATTAATACCATCCAATTGGCGAATATGTAATGTCATCTGACTATGGTTTACCAATGCCACAAAGAATTCCCGTACTAGTTGAGTATCATAATTACCCACTCGTTGAGTCGGAATATTTAAGCCATAGCTTAGATGGGGTCGTCCAGAAAAATCTAAGGCTACTTGTACTAATGCTTCATCTAAAGGAGCGAGAAAATTACCAAAGCGTACAATACCCTTCCGATCTGCCAATGCTTTTGCCATAGCTTGTCCCAAAGTAATACCTACATCTTCGTTGGTATGGTGATCATCAATTTCCCAGTCTCCTTGGGCGCGAATATCTAAATCGATTAAGCCATGGGAAGCTATTTGATGTAGCATATGATCCAAAAATGGGATGCCTGTGGCGGCGTTACACACCCCTGTACCATCAAAATTAACTGTCACTTGCACATCTGTTTCCCCAGTTTTACGGCTCACAGAAGCCATGCGAGGGGTAAAATTGATTTGCTTATCTTGGGTGGTGATGATTTGGCGGAGATTGGAGTCCTTGTCAGAAGTATCGCTAATTTGCATAGGATGTTAGTTGATAATCAATAATGGTGAGTTAGTGGTTAGTTGCAACCAGTACATATACAACTAACAACTTCTAACTAAAAGCTTACATGCCCATGATTTCATATCCCGAATCTACATACAGAACTTGTCCTGTAATGCCGCTAGCTAAGCCACTGCATAAAAAGGTTGCCGCATTACCCACTTCTAACTGAGTCACAGTCCGTCGTAAGGGAGCAATCTCTTCCACATGATGAATCATGTCGAGAATCCCACCTACTGCACTAGAAGCTAAGGTGCGAATGGGGCCTGCAGAAATGGCATTGACGCGAATATTTTCCGGGCCTAGTTCTGCTGCTAAGTATCGGACACTTGCCTCTAATCCTGCTTTGGCAACCCCCATTACGTTATAATTAGGTATTGCCCTAACGCTACCTAAATAGCTAAGAGTAAGAATACTACCCCCTGAACCCATTAGTGGTTTAGCAGCACCAGCTAACTGGGCTAGAGAGTAAGCACTGACCTCTAAAGCCGTTTGGAAACCAGAACGGGAAGTTTGGCTGAAAGCTCCAGTCAAGTCTTCTCTTTGAGCAAAAGCTAAACAATGGATGAGGATATCTATTTTACCCCACTTATCTGCGATCACTCCAAAGGTTGACTCTACTTGCCCATCATCCTGAACATTGCAAGGTAAAAACAAACTGGGACTGAGTGGCTCCACAAGATCCGCCACTTTTTTCTGCATTTTGCCCTTTTCATCAGGCAGATAGGTAATTCCTAGGTTGGCTCCAGCCTTATGCAATTGTTGGGCAATACCCCAGGCAATAGAGCGATTATTGGCGATGCCTGTTACTAGGGCATTCTTTCCAGTCAAATCCAGCATATGAATTTTTGAGATAAACAATCAATTAGGAGCATACTAGAAGAGGAGGGAAGGAGGGAAGGAGGGAAGGAGTGAGGGATTGAGGGAGTGAGTTAGTGAGAGAGGGAGTGAATAATAATTTTTAATTCTTAACTCCTAACTGCTAAATATTTTTAAGCTAGGATTGTTTGATGATTGCAGATGTTAAAAATTGTCAAATAGCAAAAAATATGCATACTTCCTTAATATCTGCTCAAGACATCTTAGATTATTCTTAATAAAAGCAAGAAATTACATCTAGTGTAAGAACCTATTAAAAAGTAGTATATGGAATAATGAAAAATAATATGCCATCATGAACAAATAGTAAAAAAGAAGTGAGGTTAAGTTATAGAAAAGTATAAAAACTTTGACAATGTGTTTTTGAATTGTCGGGTATTTTCTGAGGAAATCAGTTTTAGTTTTTCCGGCATTGGGTAGGGGAAGGGAGATGTTCGTGACACAAGATAAAGCCCTCGCAAATGTTTTTCGCCAGATGGCAACTGGCGCGTTTCCTCCAGTAGTGGAGAGTTTTGAGCGTAATAAGACGATCTTTTTTCCCGGCGATCCTGCTGAACGGGTTTATTTCCTCTTGAAAGGCGCAGTGAAACTATCCAGGGTGTATGAAGCAGGAGAGGAAATAACTGTGGCGCTATTGCGTGAAAATAGCGTGTTTGGGGTTTTATCCCTACTAACGGGAAATAAATCGGATAGATTCTACCATGCGGTCGCTTTTACACCTGTGGAATTGCTCTCAGCTCCCATTGAGCAGGTAGAGCAAGCACTCAAAGAAAATCCCGAATTGTCCATGTTGATGCTGCGTGGTCTTTCTTCGCGGATTCTTCAGACAGAGATGATGATTGAAACCCTTGCTCATCGAGATATGGGTTCGAGATTAGTAAGCTTTTTACTAATTCTCTGTCGCGATTTTGGGGTTCCATGTTCAGATGGAATTACAATTGATCTCAAGTTGTCTCATCAAGCGATCGCAGAAGCAATTGGCTCTACAAGGGTAACTGTTACTAGGTTGTTAGGTGATCTACGTGAGAAAAAGATGATTTCCATACATAAAAAGAAGATCACTGTACACAAACCTGTTACTTTAAGTAGACAATTTACTTAGTAACAACCTGAGTAACCACTAGTGGATTGGAGTCGGTTAGTGTTTGCATATCTCAATGAGTGATTCAGGAATGATAAACAACTCACTCGTTGACTCATGGTAAACTATTATAATCTGGCTCCATTCCCCACACACAATTTTTAGAAGAAGTAGGCTGTATCTGGAGGAATTTCGTTAATTACTAAGATGGACGCCGGGTACATCCTGATTGTGGCAATTTTAATTTTGGGAGGTGCAATCGCCACTGCTGGCGATCGTATTGGCACGCGGGTTGGTAAGGCTCGTTTGTCATTGTTTAAGTTGCGCCCCAAGAAAACTGCGGTACTGATTACAATTCTTACGGGTACTTTGGTTTCCGCATCTACTTTAGGGATTTTATTCGCTGCTGATGAAGGTTTGCGTAAAGGTGTCTTTGAACTGGATGATATTCAAAGGGATCTGAGAAAGAAGCGGGAACAGTTACAAGCTACGACTCAAGAGTTGGAGACTACTAATCAGAAGTTAAATACTACCACTGCAAATCTCAACACCACAAGAAAAGAGAAAGAACAGGTAGTCACTCAATTAGAAAAGACCAAACGCGAAAAAAAGCAGGAATTACAAAAAATTAATGCTTTTTTACATAAAGCACTCAAAAAGCAAGCAGAAACCCAGGCTCAACTCAAAAAAGCGATCGCGGAAATTCAAAGTGCTTATGCTGAAAAAAGGTCACTCATACAAGAAATTGAATTGCGGAAGGCGGAACGGCAAAAACTTTATGATGAAGCTAGAGCGGCTATTAATCAACGGGAAATTGAATTAGAAAAACGTCGAGAAGCTATAGAACAACGTGATCGCAAAATTACCCAATTAGATGGTCTGATTCAAGAGCGTAACTTAGAAATTTCCCAGCGCGAGCAAGCGATCGCTAAAAAGGAATCTAGCTTAAAACTGTTAGAGAAACAAAGAAGCTTATTGCAGCGGGAGGTCGCAAGGCTAGAAAAATATTATCAGTCTTACCGGGATTTACGTTTGGGTAAACTGGCTCTAATTCGTGGTCAGGTGCTAGCTGGAGGTATAATTAAAGCCCAAGGAGCATCTCCTGCTCGTCGAGGTGTAGTTCAACTTCTGCAACAAGCTAACCGCAATGCGAATATTCGCTTAACAGAGCCGGGAGAAACTCCGGGAAATAAACAAATACTACAAATTACCAAAAATCAAGTTCGGCAATTAAGCAAACAGATTCAAGATGGGCGACAATATATTGTGAGGATTTTCTCTGCTGGTAATTACGTCAGGGGGGAAAATCAAATTGAATTTTTTGCTGATGCATCATTAAATGAATTGGTATTTTCTCAGGGTGAAATATTAGCTACAACCACTGCTGACCCTCAACAGATGACATCCTATCAATTGCGACAACGGTTAGAATTATTGATTTCTGCTTCCCAATTTCGCGCTCGCAATGCTGGTATCTTGGAAAGTATTGAAGTAGATAGTACTTTCTTAAAATTTGTGGCTCGAATAGGTAAGTTAGAGTCAGCAATAGAGATTAAGGCAATTGCTGCTCAAGATACTTATACCGCAGGACCTTTGAAAGTGAAATTAGTTGCGATTCAAAATGGAACAGTGATTTTTAGTACTTAAGAAATTACAATAGTTGTGATAAGTAATAGGTTGTAGGTGATGGATAATGGGGAATGAGCAAGAAATGACAAACTATTACCCTGAATTTTCCCCGACACAGCCAACTATTTTAGGTTTCGATCCGGGGCGAGATAAATGTGGTGTCGCTGTCATGGGATTGGATCGACAACTCTATTATCATCAAATTGTACCTGCTGATGATGCGATCGCGACTATCGATGATCTGAGAAAAAAGTTTCCCATTTCTTTAATGGTGATGGGAGATCAAACTACTGCTAAAAAATGGCAAAAACAGTTACAAGAAAAGTTACTTGAACCTTTAAATATTATTATGGTGGATGAGCGTTATTCTAGCTTAGAAGCACGCGATCGCTATTGGCAAATGTATCCACCCAAAGGGCTGTTTAAGTTATTACCAAAGGGTATGCGTAATCCCCCCCGACCTGTAGATGATATTGTGGCGATTTTATTAATTGAAAGATATTTAAATCGCCTTACTGAGTAATAAGTAATAAATAATAAGTAATAAGTAATACAATTTTGAAAAAAGGATGGGACAGATGGGTAGGGGCACGGCATCCATAATCTTTCAATATATAAAAGTATCTTACAGGTGCCGTGCCCTTATGAATAATTTATGTGTGGCAAATATTATTTGAATTGGTATAACCAATAATTATGAATTACAAATTATTTTGTCAATAACTGAGGAATGAGCGCACCGGGAACGCCAGCCCTTTTGATCAGATTACAGCCCAATTTATAGGCAAAATCCACAGTTCTACCCGCTCCCAAAGCATCATAAAAACCAATGGCAAATTCTATCCCTGCTTTATCCGGAATTGCCTGATTCATACCAATAACATAGTTGATATGTTGGGCTATGGCTGTGGCTTGGACTTGCGAATAACAAGCATTCAATACTACACATTCTATTTGATCAGAAAACAACTCAAACAATTCCCCTAGTGCTTCCGCATCAATTAATTTGATGTTACCAGCTTCATCTTCAAAGGCTAAACCATCCTCCCCCGAACCATGTCCAGAAAAATGAAGAATCTGCGGTTCGTGGTCTAAAATAGCTCTGTGAATGTCTCGATAACGTACTGCTTCTGCTGTGTCTATGACAAACTGTTCCCGTTGTTTGGCACGTTTTAAACCCTCTTTAATCTCCCGTATTTCTTCATCTAAACGTAGTTTTGTCGTATTTACGGGATTAGCCGAGAGCAGCAAAATTCCCCGTCGCTGATCATTTTTTAATACCGTCGTGACTACATTCTCTAATTTGCGAATTTGCTGAGAATTATCGGCAATTAAGGCTTGGATTTCTGGCTGTGCTAAAGCTTTTACATAATTATAAGTTTCAAAATATTCTGTACTTAATTCTGATTTATTAGCCTCAGTAGAGGTTTTCGCCCGTAGTAAAAATTTATCCCCTCCCCGTTTCTCTATCGCTACAATTTCTAATTCCGCATCGGGGTTATTTTCTGCTAACTCTTTGAAGGAAATTGCTATGGCTCTGGGGTCAACTCCTTGATTATGGTATAAGTCCAGGGTATCCACAATTGGTTTAATAAAATCACCAAATTCCCCATCAGTGAACACTTCTGCATTGTTATCTGGCTTGCGGAGGGGATCAGGGTTGTTTTTGGTGGGAACTCGCATGTACACATACTCGCACCTTACCCCAGTAAAGTTGGTTTGGCTAGTAATTCCCCAATCTTCGATGTAGGAACCCGTGAGAGTTGCACCAGTAAAGTTAGTTTCATCCAGTTGAGTTTGTTTGAGTTTGGCTCTGGATAAATCAGCGTCTTGTAAGTTAGCTTCACTTAAATCTGCGGCGATAAAACTTGCATCTGCTAAGTTCGCTCCCTGTAAGTTGATTCCCCGTAGTTTCAGGTTATCAAAATTCTTGTCTTGTCCCTGTCTTGTGAGCAATAATTGCCGCACTTGGGTGTCTTTTAGGTAAGTTTTTCCCGGACGAATGAGGTCAAGTTTTTTCGTATTTTGCCAACAGGTACGGGTAAGGGTTGCATTTCTTAAATCAGTATTTTTCAGGGTGGCTCCGGTAAAATCAGTATCCGTTAAATTAGCACCGCGAAAATTCGTACCACCAGTAGCTGCAAAAGCCACAGCTATATTGCGAATTAAAGCTTGTTTTTCGTCTCCTTTAATAGCTCGCCAAGCAATGTAAGTAATAAATAGAGTGAAGGCTTCGGCGACGGCGAAGGCGACAGCGACGGCGATGGCTCCGGCGACGGCGACGGCGATGGCGAGGACGAAGGCAAGGGCGAGGGTTCCAGCGACGGCGAAGGCAAGGGCGAGGGTTCCAGCGACGGCTCCAGCGACGGCGAGGGTGAAGGCGAGGGTGAGAGCGAAGGCGAGAGCACCAGCTCCGGTGACGGCTCCGGTGAGGGCGAGGATTCCGGCTCCGGTGAAGGCAAGGACGAGGGCTCCGGCGACGGCGACAGCGAGGGCTCCAAAAGCTGTTGCTATTCCTTGGCGAATAGTGACTACACAGAAGATAATCACCACTATTAATCCAACCCAGCTTGTAATCTGATTGTCTAAGCTGGAAGAATTAAATATAGATACAACAACAAAACCAACAATCGACGAGCAATATCCAGAGACTGCTGACAGCAAAAAAGAAACACCAACCAGAGAAATCGCCCACCGTTTTTGCAATCCACCTTTCGCACCCCTAAAGTTTGCCCCAGTTAAATTAGCATTGCTAAAATCTGCACTGCGGATATCTGCTTCCCGAAAATCTGCCCCTGATAGGTTTTCCCCTTTAAAAGACTGTCCCCGGAGATTGGCACGACAAAAATCCCTTTCTCCTTCTGCATATCTTCTGAGTAATTCCCTGGCTTTCATGCAGTCAGCGTCTCCTTAGGGGGTTGCAAATTTTACTTTCCGCAAACAGCATGGCGAATCAGCGCAAAAACGAGATGATTTGATACATTGTCATTTAAAATACCACAAATAAATTTGTAGCTTCCCGACTTCTTGTAGATGCATGAGCAGCTTGACTTAGGGTAGAAGTCGGGAGCAGAAAAAGCCCGCAGGCTAAAG